>JBBFMJ010000059.1:0-8914 GCA_037478515.1 Thermoanaerobaculia bacterium | reverse complement strand
AGTAAAATTCCAAAAAATAAAAAAGCAGGAAAGATTAAAAAGGCAAAAATCCCTAGATAGGGACTTGGAGCCTTTAAGGAAAAAGACCAAAGCAAAGTGGCAAGAATAAGCCCTGCACTTATAAAAATAACAATAATGCCAAAATAACTTATGGCATTTCTATAAAGCCCACTGCCCTTAAATAATTTAATCATAGCCAAAAATGATAACATATTTTGAATTTTTTTAATAAAATGATAAAATTTAATATGATTTTAAATTCTATTTTAATTTCTGCCTATGCTTTATCTTCCCTTTTTCTTTTTAATTTATTACAAAGTTTTAATGTCTTTCAAATTCCCTTCTTTACCACTTTAATTCTTCTTATCTTTTACCTCCCAAAAAAAGAAAAATATAAAAGAATTTTTTCCTTATTTTTATCCCTTCTAATTTTATTTTTTTCCTATTTATTATTTTCCAAATTCCTTTTTTTACCATTTTTTTTACTGGTTCTCCTCTGGCTCAATTTTCATATAATCAAAAATCCAGAATTGCTTTTTTTAATCCATCTTCTTTTAGGATTTTTTCTACTTTTTTCCATATCTTCTCTGAAAGAACCAAATCTTATGAATTTTTTAATTTCCTTGCATTTTTCCCTTCCCTTTTCTCTGGGTTTTATAGAACAAACTCTCTATTTTAAAAAGGAGCCATCCATTCCTTATGGCCACTTAATCCCTGTTTTATTTGGAATCACTGGCATAATCTTTATAATTCTAAGGATCTACTCTTTTTTAATTTTTATTCCTCTCTTTGTTTTACTGAGTATTTCCATTTATTCAACTCTTTATCAGCCACCTTACAAAAAACCCTATCCTTTAATTTATCAGATATGCTTTTTTGCCTGTATGCTTTTTAATTACCTTGGTTTAAATTTGTAAATAAAAATCCCTTCCCTTTCAAATAAAAATTCAAAAATTTCTGGTTCCATTGATATAAAGGAAAACTCCTTTTTATCGGTGCCCTTTAAAAGTATGTATTCAACCCCTGCTTCTTTTAATTTGAAGAGCCATTCTTCAAAACTTAAATTTTCAGGGCTTATATATAAAAGCCTATTTTCAAATCTTGTCCCAATTAAAGGATAGACCAGCAATGGATTGGAAGAAAAATAGTCCTCTTTAAAATTACAATAAATCTTGACCCCTTTACCATTAAAAAAAGTGGCAACTGGAAAAACGGATCTGGAAATTTTTGATACGTGATAGTAATTTAAGTAAAGGTATAATCTCTGACTTTCTTTAATTTTATAAATAAAAGGAGAAAGAATAATAAAAATTGATAAAAAGATTAAAAGGGTAATTCCAGGTTTTCTGAAAAATCTAAGGAAAAAATAGATTGCAAAAACCAGTGCAAAAAGGGATACATAGAGGTGAAAATTTAAAAATTTTTCTGGAAGAATTAGAAATATATTTGTTAAAAAACCAAGGAAAAATATAACTTCATAAATTTTAAATTTTTCAAATAGGCACAAAGATAAAAAGGTCAGAATAAAAACAGGTAAAAGAAAAATCCTTGAGTAGGAGAGGGAAAACATAAGGCGAAGGGGTTCCATTTCTGGTGTGAAAAATTGAAATAAAAAAAGAAGTATCTGGGAAAGGAAGAAAATTTTCCAGATTTTATGCCTGAGGAACAGAAGCCCCAAGAAACCCAGTAGGCAGTAAAGAAAAGCTGGCCTTCCAAGGGCCTGATGGTTCTGCGAAAACATTGTAAAAATGGTATAAAGATAAGGGGAAATTTTTTTTTCCAGAGGTTTCAGTTGGGCTTCCCTTTTTGAAAACCATTCCTTTTGCTTTTCCTCCATCTTTTTTAAATAATCCAGAAAGGAAGGTTCAGCCATACCTATATTTTTTCCAAAAACCTTTAAAGGATAGGGGTAAATGGGATTTTTAAAATTATAAGCCATTTTTATATAATGAAAGGAAAATAAAATATTTATCAAAAACAATGGAATTAAAAATTTAAATTTTAACCTTTTATCTTTAAAAAGAAAGTAAAGAATAAAGATATGCCCTAAGGCATAAGGTAAAAAGTTGTATGCCTTAAAGGAAAGAGCAAGGGAAAGGCAGAGGGAAGATAAAAAAATAAAAGAAAAATTCTTATCCTTTTCATAAACCTTAAGAAAGGCAAAAGAGGAAATAATCAAACTTAAAGAGGAAATTTCAATATATTGAGTGGGAAGATATATAAAAAAAGCAGGTATGGTAAAAAAGTTAATTAAAAATAGTAAAATCCTGTTTTTAGAAAAGGCAAATTCATTCAATAAAATTAAACTACCCAGAAAAGCAATTTGAAGAAAAAAGAAATTACACAGGTTTGAGAAAAAATCTGACTTGAAAGGCAGGAGGAAAAATGAAAGAAAAATTTCAAAATTCTTTGGATGGTATTTGAAACTTCCCATTATCCCATCAAAGGGAATTTGAGAAAAACTCCCTTCCTGAACAAAAAGGGCTGACTGATACATATGATAATATAGTGAATCCCAGGAAAGGGGTGGTGTTATAATGGCTTCTATAAAAATAAAAACTATCAGAAAAAGAAAAATAAATAAAAATATTCTGTAAGGCAATGTTAAATCAAAAAAAAATTTTAAATTTAATAAATTTTTAATTTCTTTATGAACCTCCTGAATTTGCTCTGTTTTTGCCACAATCCCAGTCCCAATTGCCCACACGGGCTCATAGGCAATCACTAAATTCTTCTTCAAATCCCCCAGCTCTTCCAGAACTGCCATTTGTTCTTTTATAACCTTTAAGGTATCTCCCTTTTCCCTCTCTTGAAGTTTCTCTCCAATACAATATATAACCTTTAATTTATTTTGAAGGGCTCCCTTTAATCTTTTATTTACCATTTCCTGGTCCTCTTTAAAAATATGCCTCCTTTCAGAATGTCCAATTATGGTCCAGCAAACTTTTAAATCCTTCAGATGAGTAGGGGAAATCTCACCAGTGAAGGCACCCTTTTCTTCCCAGTGGCAATTTTGAGCAGAAACCATTATGGGCGTGGAAACCACGGAATCCATAACTGTTTTAAAAAGGGTAAAGGGGGGAGCAATTAAAACATATTGAAGGGCTCTTGAAGGGAGGAGGGATATAAAGCTCTGGCACCAGGAAACCGCCTCCCCTTCTGTCATATTCATTTTCCAGTTAGCAGCAAGCAGGGGAACTATCATAATTTCAGTGCCTCAAGGGAAGGAAGTTCTTTTCCTCCTAAAAATTCTAAACTGGCTCCTCCACCGGTGGAGATATGGGTTATCTTATTTGAAACCCCTGCCTTTTCCACAGCCATCACACTTTCACCTCCCCCTACCAGTTTAAATGCCTCCACAGATGCAACCTTTTTTGCAATCTCAAAGGTTCCTCTGGAGAATTTCTCCTCTTCAAAAATCCCTAAAGGGCCATTCCAGAAAACTGTCTTTGCCATCCCCAATTCTCTGGAAAAAATTTCAATGGTTTTTGAGCCAATATCCCCTATATAAAAATCAGAGGGGACTTCTTCCTTTGAAACTTCCTTTACCTCTACTGCTGGCTTTTCCTTTGAAATTAGAAAATCTTCGGGAAGAACTATTTTTTTACCCAATTTTTTTGCCTTTTCCATAATTTCCACTGCCTTTTGAAGCATTTCTTCCTCATAAAGGGAATTCCCAATTTCAACCCCTTTTGCTTTTACAAAGGTATTTGCCATACCCCCACCAATGAGCAGAGTATCTGCCTTTTCAATAAGGGCTTCCAGGACTTCCAGCTTATCTGAAATCTTTGCCCCTCCTAAAATTGAAATATAGGGTCTTTGAGGATTTTCCTTGAGTTTTGAAAGCATTTCCACTTCCTTTTCAATTAAAAAACCACAAGCCCTTTCTTCAAAAAGGAGAGCAACTCCATAAGTGGTGGATTCTGCTCTGTGTGCTGTTCCAAAGGCATCATTTACATATACATCAGCCAGTGCCCTCAATTTTTTCAAAAACTCAGGATCTTGGGTCTTTTCACCCTTTTCATACCTTGTATTTTCAAGAAGGAGTATTTCGCCTTCTTTCATTTTGGAAATTGCCTCTTCCACCAATGCCCCAACCACTTCTCCAGGGAAATGGACCTTCCTCCCAGTCAATTTTTCCAGATGCTCTGCCACTGGTTTTAAGGAAAGGGACGGGTCTTTTTCCTTTGGCCTTCCCAAGTGTGAGGCAATTATGGGCTTTCCACCCTTTTCAATTATGTAATTTAAAGTGGGAAGGAGTGCCCTTATTCTGGTGTCATCTTTAATTTTTCCTTCTTTTATGGGCACATTCAAATCAGCCCTCAGGAAAACCCTTTTCCCTTTTAAATCTAAATCCCTGATACTCCTTAATTTCATATAAGTTTCTCCACCACATCAATTAGACGGTTGTTATAGCCCGTTTCATTGTCATACCAGGAAAAGATGGAAACAGTGTGTTCTCCAACTTTATCAGTGAGTAGCCCATCCACCGTTGCTGAGACAGTGGTTCCATTTAAATCTACTGAAACAATCTCCTCTTCTGTATAAGCCAGCAGACCTTTTAGTTTGCCCTCTGAGTCCTCTTTGAAGGCTTTATTTAATTCCTCCTTGGAGACATTTTCCTTTAAGGTTAAAACTAAATTTGTAATGGAGACATTGGGAGTGGGGACCCTTAAAGCAACTCCATTCATCTTTCCTTTAAGTTCTGGCCATATCTCTGACAGGTTTTTAGCTGCCCCTGTGGAAGTTGGAATGATTGAAAGGGCAGCAGCCTTTGCTCTTCTTAAATCCTTGTGGGGCAAATCCAAAATCCTCTGATCGTTGGTATAGGAATGGACTGTAACCAGATAACCTTCTATCAGATGCCATCTGTCCATAATAGATTTCATTGTAACTGCTGCACAATTTGTTGTGCAGGAGGCATTGGAAATAATAATATGTTTTTCCTTGGAAAGCAGATGGTCATTACAACCCATTACAATCATTAAATCAGCACCCTTGCAGCCAGTTGTAACAACCACATTCCTTACACTTCCTTTCAGGTGTTTTTTTGCCTCCTCTGCCTTTGCAAATTTTCCAGTGGCTTCCAGGACAACTTCTATTCCTTCCTCTTCCCAGGGGATCTGGGATGGGTCTAAAATTGAAAATACCTTTATCTTTTTCCCCTGAACATAGATGTTTTTATCATCATAGGAGACATCCCCTTCAAATTTCCTATGGACTGAATCATACTTGAAAAGGTGTGCCAGGGTTTTTGCATCGGTTACATCATTTATTGCAACAACTTCTACCTTGGAGTTCCTTTTCAAAAGTTCTCTGAGGAAACCCCTACCTATTCTTCCAAAACCATTTATACCAATTTTCATATAAAACCTCCTAATTTTATTTTTTATAGATTATACCAGCAAAAATTAAATTTTTCAACAAATACACCTTATCCCTTGAAATTTTAAATTTTAAAGAAATTTTTAGGATTTTTAGTGGAATTTTAAAAAAGATTAGGTTTTTTGAAAGATTTTTTGATAATAATCCTTGCTTTTTTGGAGCCCTTCTTCCAAAAACACAGAGGGTTTATAATTTAGATATTTTTTTGAAAGATTAAGGTCTGCAAGAGAATGTAAAACATCTCCTTTTCTGGGGGCTTTGAAAAGGGGTTTTAAATTGGAATTGCAAATTTTTCCAATTTCTAAGGCAAGGTCTAAAATTTTTGTCTGCCTGCCACCTGATACATTATAAACCTTATTTAATGCATCTCCATCGGCAATAAAGGCAAGATAAGTTGCCTTCACTGCATCCTCCACATAGGTAAAATCTCTGGTTTGTTTTCCATCTCCATAAATTTCAGGTGGTTTGTTATTTAAATATGCCTTAAAAAACCTTGGAACAGCGGCAGCATAGGGACCTTCTGGGTCCTGCCTTGGTCCATATACATTAAAATATCTCAAGCCAATGAAATCTATCCCGTAAATTTTATGGAACAATTCTGCTACCTCTTCATTACTTTTCTTTGAATAGGCATAGGGCGACAAAACCTTCCCCTCTCTGCCTTCCCTTTTTGGAAGCTCCTCTGAATCACCATACACAGACGAAGAAGAGGCATATATGACTTTTTTTATACCTGCCACTCTTGCAGAAGAAAAGATATTCACTGTCCCGGAAATATTCACAGAAATTGAAATTTCAGGACTTTCTATGGACCTGGGAACAGAACCCAGAGCTGCCAGGTGAAAAACCCCATCCATTCCTTCTGTTGCCTTAAGACAGGTTTTAAAATCTCTTATATCCCCTTCAATAAACTCAATCTTATTAAGGTAATGGGCTAAATTTTCCTTTTTCCCTGTGGAAAGATTGTCCAGGACTCTTACATAATAACCTTCCTGAACTAAAAAATCCACAAGGTGGGAACCAATAAAACCAGCCCCGCCAGTTACCAGAACTCTCATTTTATATCAATCCTTTTAAATAAAAAAATTTCCAAAAAAATTTTAGATATGCGGTTTGTAATAGGGAACATACTTTTTAATTAAATTTTTTATTTTTAAAGAATTTTCCTCTAAACTTTCTTCAAATTCCTTTAATATTTTTTGAAGTTCTTTCCCATCAAAATGGCTTTCATTTTTTGCTCTGAAAACCTTCTGATGGGTGGTCTTTGTGGTGCCTTCTTCGGCTGTCAATAACTCTTCATAGAGTTTTTCCCCAGGCCTTAACCCAGTAAATTCAATTTGAATATCCTCATAGGGCTTTAAGCGGTTGATTCTTATAAGGTCTTCAGCCAGCTTTAAAATTGAAACGGGTTTTCCCATATCCAGCACAAAGACCTCCCCTCCTTCTCCCATAGCAGCTGCCTGGAAAACCAGAATAACTGCTTCAGGAATTGTCATAAAATACCTTTTCATATCTTTGTGGGTAACTGTAACAGGTCCTCCCTTTTTTATCTGTTCTAAAAAAACAGGAACCACAGAACCCCTGGAAGCAAGCACATTTCCAAATCTTACAGAAATAAACTTTGTGGAATTTTGCTTATTTAAACTAGTGCAGAGCATTTCAGCAAACCGTTTTGTAGCACCCATAACAGAAGTTGGATTTACTGCCTTATCTGTTGAAATATTTATAAATCTCTCAACTTTGTATTCAAGTGCAAGCTTCCCTAAATTGTAAGTTCCAAAAATATTTGTCTTAATTGCCTCCTGTGGGAAGTATTCCATCATTGGAACATGCTTGTAGGCAGCAGAATGGAAAACCACTTCTGGCTTATGCTCCTGAAAAAGCTTTTCCACTGCCCTTTTTTCCCTTATGTCTGCCACATAAGGAATGATAAGAGTGTTTAAGGATTTTTTTAAACTATTTAAAAGATTAAAAATTTCTGTTTCATCTATATCAAGACATATTACCTTTTCAGGGCTGAACTTTAAAACCTGTCTTACAATTTCTGAACCAATGGACCCCCCTGCCCCTGTGATCAGAACCCTCTTTTCCATCAAAAATTCCTGAATCCTGGTCTCTTCTATTTGAACTGGCTCACGATAGAGCAAGTCCTCAATTTTTATATCCTGAATATCCCTTACAGAAACAGCATGTTCAGGAAGTTTTGTTATATGGGGAACCACCTTTATCTCTTCAATTCCTGCCTCGGATAAAGATTCAAAAATTTCTTTCAATCTAATGTGATTTATAGTGGTTATGGCAATAATTGCTGTTTTTACTTCATTTTCCTCAAGGACACGATTCAAATCACTTATTTTACCTAAAACAGGAATCCCATGGATTTTTGTTCCCTGTTTATCTTCTGAATCATCCAGAAATCCTATGGGAAAGTAATGTCTTTCTTCAGATCTTATAAACTCCCTGACAAGGCGCTCGCCAGTGGAACCCGCTCCAATGATAAGGGTGGGTTTTCCCTGGGGCTGGGTTTTTACAATTTCGTAGTAAAATCTTTTAGAAACTCTAAAAAAAGATATAAAAAGTACTGAAAGGAAGAAATCCATAAGGAGAATGGATCTGGGAACATAAACATTTTGCACCACATATTTTAAATAAACATTTAAGAAATAAAGAATAGATGAAGAAAAAAACATTGCCTTTAAAATATTAGCCAGTTCCCTGATACCTACAAAAGCCCAGGTTATATTATAGAGCCCAAAAATATTTAAAAAGAAAAGCTTAATTAAAATAAATATAGGAAACCACAAAAGAAAATCCACTTCCCAGCTTCTTTTGAGCTGAAATTCAAACCTTACAGTGTAGGATAAAAATAAGCTCAGAAAAATCAGAAAAACATCCCCTAAAGTAAAAAATAAATACTTTTTGGTCCTTGTTTTTTTTAGTAAACCATCAAATATTTCCATTTCTTCTTTTTAAAATTTCCTTTTTATATTTTATCGAAAATTCAAGTAAGTATGAAGATTATTTTTTAATTTAAGGAAAAGTAAATATTTTCAATAGAATTAAATTTATAATCCTTTAAAATATTCAAAAGATAATTTCCTGCCTTTTTTCTTCCATTTTTTTCAAAATATTTTCTTAAGAAATTTAATTTTATATCAATATTTTCAAAACCTATCTCTTCAAATTCATGTGGATGGATATAAAAATTTACAGCCCTTTTTTCCCTCAGTATTTCATAAAAGCAAAATTTAGTAAAAAAAAATGGATAGTTTCTGAAGAAAGCACCACCACAGCAAGGAATCCTTATTCCATAAATTGATATAACAGATAAAGGAACTTCAAATATTTTATTTTGTTTTGGAGTTTGAAGCCAGAAGGGTTTTAAATCCATCTTTTTTCCATAATATTTTTTATAAGGAAATACGGAAGAATCATATTTGAAACCCAGTTCCAAAAGTAAATCTAAAACTTCAGGATTTGCTTTCATTAAGCTAAAATTTGGAGATCTAAAACCAATTATCTCTTTCCC
>JBBFMJ010000058.1:0-8943 GCA_037478515.1 Thermoanaerobaculia bacterium | reverse complement strand
AATTACATTTTTTTGACATTTTTCCTTTTTTTATCTATTATAAAAGGATGGAAATTGATTTTTTAAAGCTTCTATCCCACCAGCTTAAATCACCCATAAATACTACAAATAGTTTACTGAAATCCCTTCTTCAGGGCTTCTTTGGAGAAATTCCACCTCAAGTTAAGGAAATAATAGAAAAAGCCCTTTTAAAAAATGAAGAAGCCATAAGTTTGATTTCCGATCTAATATATTATCAAAGTTTGACCTCGGGAAAGGAACTCCCAAAAGAAGAAGTAGAAATATTGAATTTACTGAGAAAAATTCATCTGGAGTATCAATCAGAAGCTATGAAAAAAGGGCTTAAGTTTTCCCTAAATCTCCCCGAGAGAATAAAGGCAACGGGAATGCTTAATTTAAAGAGCATAAAAGAGGCTTTTAAAAATATAGTGGAAAATGCAATAAAATATACTCCAGAGAAAGGGGAGGTCTTAATTTACACATCCTTCTCAAAAAATCAAAAAGAGATAAACATTTATGTGGAAGATACAGGACCGGGAATCCCCCAGGAAGAACAGGAGAAGATTTTTGAACCTTTTCACAGATCCAAAAAGACCAAGGCAATTTCTTCTGGAACAGGTCTGGGGCTACCCCTGACAAAGGAAATAATTAAACTGCACAATGGAAAAATTTCTTTAAAATCTCAGGAAGGGAAGGGTTCTATCTTTTGTGTATCCCTTCCTTTATCAAAGATTGAAAAGACAGCAAAGGTAAAAAAAAGAAAGAGTATCTTAATTATTGGAGGAGTTACAGCAGGACCTAAAGTTGCTTCCCGCCTGAGGCGACTTAAAGAGGACTATGCTATAACAGTAATTGAAAAGAGCAAATTCCTTTCCTATGTGGGCTCGGGAATTCCTTCCTATATAAGTGGAAAGGTCTCCTCCCCTTCCTTTCTTCAATCCACCCCTGATAATACTTTAAGGGATGTGACTTTTTTTGAAAATATTAAAGGAATTGATGTTTTAAATGAGACAAAGGCAGTGGAAATTGACAGGGAGAAAAAAAGAGTAAAAGTTTTAAATTTAAAAAATAATGAAGAGTATTTTATACCCTATGATGTACTGGTCCTTGCCACAGGAGCCCTTTCAAAGGTACCGGATATTGATGGCATAAAGAGTAAAAAGGTTTATTCCCTTTATAACATAGAAGATGCTGAAAAGATAAAAAAAGAACTTCAGGAAGGAGGGGCAAAGGATGTGATAATAATTGGGGGAGGGCTTGTGGGTGTGGAAACCTCTGAAAGTTTAGTGGAAAGTGGAGCAAGGGTTACAATCCTGGAACAGGACAGTTCCATTCTTTTAAATTATTTTGACTTTGAATTTGCAAAAAAAATTGAAAGAGAACTCAGCCAGAAAGGAATAAAAATTCTTCCGGGTTGTAAAATAATAAGGATAGAAGAGCTTTCAGGTAAATTGCTGGTTTATACTGACAAGGGCGTTTTTTCTTCTGATTTCATTGTGCTTTCAGCAGGAGTGGTGCCAAATGTGGAACTGGCAAAAAAAGCAGGGCTTGAAATTGGAACCACTGGGGGGATAAAGGTAAATAAAAATTTAAAAACCTCTGACCCTTACATTTATGCAGCAGGGGATTGTGCAGAAAGTTTTCATTTCATTACAAAAAAGCCCGCTTACTGGCCCCTGGGTTCTGTATCCATTAAAATGGGAAGAATTGTAGCAGACAACATTGCAGGGATAAAAACCACTTTCAAGGGCTCTCTGGGGACTACCCTTTTTAAAATCTTTGATCTGACCTGTGCCAGGACAGGGCTTACCACCAGAAAGGCAAAAGAAGCTGGCTATGAAGTGATTTCAACTATTGTAAGCGGGCTTGATAAGGAACATTATAGCCCTGGTTCCCAGTACATCTTTTTAAAAGTTATAGCAGACAGAAAGACAAAAAAACTTTTAGGTGCCCAGGGTATAGGAAAGGGTATGGTTTCAAAAAGGATCCAGGTCCTTGCCTCCAGCATAAGTTGTGGCACCACCTTTGAGGATATCTTTTCCCTGGATTTAGGTTATTTCCCACACTTTAATACCCCCATAGATATCTGTCAGAATGCCTGCCTGGTTTTAAAAAATAAGTATGAAGGGCTCTTTGAAACTTTGCCTCAGGAAAATTTTGAAAAAATAAAAAATATGAAAATTTTAGATGTAAGCCCACCCCAGGATAATTTAATTTCCTATTTTCCCCAGTCCCTTAACATACCCCTGGAAAATTTAAGGGCTGAAGAGATACCCTTTCCAAAAGAGGAAGAAATTTTAATTTTAAGCAGAACCTCTGCCCGCGCTTATGAAGCCTTTAGGTTTTTAAAAAGTTCAGGATATAAAAATCTCTATATCCTTGAGGGGGGGTTTATTTTCTGGAAGGACTTAATAAATTATTGATCTTTTCCAGCAATTTTTGTGGGTCTATGGGTTTTACAATATAGTCATCCACAGGAAGCCAGGTCTCATTCCCTGCTTCCTTTTTAAAATCAATATTTAATTCCTTATCAATGGAGGTGGTTATTATTATTTTTACATCTTTGAAATTTTCTTCCTCTTTTATATTTCTGGCAAAGTTAAAACCTGAGGTGGTATCTTCCATCATCACATCCAGCAAAATTAAATCTGGCTTATAACTCTTAAGAATTTCCGATGCCTCTTCTGAAGAGGATGCCTCCCTTATTTCATATTTATCCTTTAATATCTTTACCACAAAATCCCTTAAAATAGCATCATCTTCGACAATTAATATCTTCTTCATAACTCACTCCTTATATTTTTTTTAAATTATAACACAGGAAGGGATTTTTGTAAAAAGATTGTGAAATATTTCACATTTTTTCTCTGTTCTGGTATAATAGGGGAATTTCTTTAAAGGAGAAGCTATGGCTGTTTTTTACTATTTTTTAAAGGAAAAGGACTTTCCCGCCTTCTTTAAAAAGCTTTTAAAGAAAGGGGAGGTCTATGGACCCAAAGCCAAGGGTGATTTCTTTGTCTTTGATAAACTTAAAAAACTGGAAGAACTGCGGCTGGATTATGATGTCACTATCCTTCCTCCAAAAAAAATCATCTCTCCCCCCGAGGAAACCCTCCTACATTTTTCAAAGGAAGGTGCCCAGAGCCCCAAGGAAGTGGAAGAAAAAGTACTTTTTGGAGTCCATTTTTATGATATTAAAGCCATTGATATGCTGGACCTTTTATTTCAGGAAAATTTTCCAGACAGTATATATTTAAGCAAAAGGAAAAAAACAACCATAATTGGAAGCTCCATTGAAAGGATTTCAAAAAGGGCTTTCTGGGGTTCTGTGGGAAAACACATTGGACCCCAGGGGCACGATGGCTTTTTTACAAAAATAAAGGATGGATATCTCTATGAGACCCTTACGGAAAAGGGAGAAAAACTCTTAAAATATGGAGAATTTCAGCCAGCAAATTCTGATCAGATAAAGGAAGCCAAAAAGAAAAATAAGGAAATTATGGAAAAGTGCCCTGAAAAACTCATCTGGGATTCCAGCACCATTGCAAAAACTGTAAGGGAAAATTTCAAAAGCCCTCTCTGGGAAATTTTAAGCAAAAAATGTTTTTCCTGTGGTACCTGTAATATGGTCTGTCCCACCTGCTATTGTTTTGATGTTCAGGATTATTTTAACTTTGATGGAGAAACAGGGACCAGAAAGAGGCACTGGGATGGATGCCTTCTGGAGGACTTTGCAAAAATTACCCTTGGCGGGGGCGCCTGTGAAAATTTCAGGGGTAAAAGGTATGAAAGGTACAGGCACAGGGCTATGAGAAAAACAGCTTATCTTAATACAAAATTGGGGGGTCCTGCCTGTGTGGGTTGTGGAAGGTGCAGTATGCAATGCGTTCCTGATATAGCAGACCCCGTTAACATAATCAAGAGTTTTATGGAGGTAAAGTGATGAAAAATCCTTTTATTCCAAGAAAAGCAATAATTGAAAAAATAACTTATCTGACGGAAAAAGAAGCCCATCTGCTTTTAAAAGTTGATGAAAAGGGTTTTAGTTATAAGCCAGGACAATTCATTGAAGTGGGACTCTTTGGTTTTGGAGAAATTCCCATTGGCTTTGCTTCCTCTCCAAATCGCCTCCCCTACTTTGAAATAGTGGTAAGAAATGTAGGAAGGGTTTCAGGGGCAATACACAAATTAAAAGAAAAAGATGAAATTTATTTTAGAGGTCCCTTAGGAAATGGATTTGATGTGGATTTTATGAAGGGAAAAAATATTTTAATTGTGGCTGGAGGAATAGGGCTATGCCCCACCAGAAGTTTAATTCAGTATATATTAGACAACAGAAAGGATTTTAAGGACTTTGTACTTTTTTATGGAACCAAAACCCCACAGGAACAGCTTTTTCAGGAGGACCTTTCAAACTGGAGGGTTATGAAGGAAATAAATTTTTGCGAAACTGTGGACAAGCCCTCACCAGATTGGAAGGGAAATGTGGGGGTTATAACCACATTATTTAAAAAGGTTCCCATAAATCCAGATTCCATAGTGGTTATCTGTGGACCCCCCATAATGTACAAATTTGTTATGGCAGAACTTTCAGGAATAGGGATCCCCAAAAAGCATGTTTTTGTGGATCTGGAAAGAAGGATGAAATGTGGAATAGGGAAATGCGGGCACTGTCAGATAAACGACAAATATGTTTGTACTGATGGGCCTGTTTTCAGATTTTCAGAAATTGAAAACCTTGAGGAGGCGTTATGAAAAAGAAAATTGCCTTTTTTGATTTTACCTGCTGTGAGGGTTGCCAGGTAGAACTTACCAATCTTGGAGCCGATAAATTTGCTGGGCTTTTAAATCTTGTGGAATTTGTGGAATTCAGGGAAGTTATGAGCGAAAAGACAGGGGAAACCATAGATATATCTTTCATAGAAGGAAGTTTTAGCAGGGAGAAGGACAGGGAAAGGTTGATAAAGATAAGGGAGAGGTCAAAAATAGTGGTTGCCTATGGAAGTTGTGCTACCTTAGGAGGAATCAATGCATTAAAACATAGAAAGGAGGGGTGGAAGGAGTTTGTCTATGGAGATGCTAACTTTGAAATTTTAAATAGCTCCAAAGCCCTTCCCATAAGTTCTGTAATTAAGGTGGATTACTGTCTCCATGGCTGTCCCATAAACAGAGAAGAATTTTTAAAAATGGCTATAGATCTGGTAATGGATAAGGAGCCCTTGATTCCAAATTATCCTGTATGTGTCCAGTGCAAGGTAAATGAAACAGTTTGCAGATACCTTTTAAATGAATGTTGTCTGGGGCTTGTAGCAAGGGCTGGCTGTGGTGCCCCCTGTCCAAAGGATGGGATACCCTGTGAAGCCTGCAGGGGTTTTGTGGATAACCCAAACTTGGAAGCCCTGAAAGAAGTAATAAAGGACAAAAAACTTCAGGAAAAATTATATCTTTTTACATCAAATCAAATGGAGGAAAAAGATGAACAATAAAATAACAATACATCACATTACAAGAGTTGAAGGTCACGGAAATATTTTAGTGGATATAAAGGATGGAAAAATTGAAAAGGTCCTCTGGGAGATAATTGAAGCCCCAAGGTTTTTTGAAGCTATGGTAAGGGGAAGGCATTATACGGAAGTTGCCAGAATTACTTCCAGAATTTGTGGAATCTGTTCTGTGGGTCATTCCATAACCAGTGTAAAAGCCACGGAAGATGCTTTGGGCATAAAAATTTCAGAACAGACAGAAGTTTTAAGAAAAATATTGCTCCACTCAGAAAACTTTGACTCCCATATTTTACACATCTATTTTCTGGTGGCTCCAGACCTTTTTGGTGCCCCTTCTGTTTTTCCTCTCCTGGAAGGAGCAAAGGAAGTGGTTTTAAGGGCATTGAAGATGAAAAATCTGGCACACCAGTGGGGAGCAATTCTGGCAGGAAGGACAACCCATCCCACCAAGATAGTTCCAGGAGGTTTTTCAACTATTCCCACAAAGGAGGACTTGCTAAAAATTAAAGAAATAATATTAGAACTTATACCTGAAATGGAAAAAACTTTGGAAACCTTAAGCACTGTTTTGGATAAAATTCCCGCTTTTGAAAGAGATACAGAATATATGGCACTTTGGAATGGAAAAGAATATCCTTTATATGATGGAAAAATTCAGACAATCCTTTCCAGTGGAGAAAAAACTCTTTATCCTGTGGAAAAATATAGAGAATGTACAAATGAATATCTGGTAGAACACTCCACAGCAAAGTTTACAAAAAATAAATTAGATAGTTTGATGGTAGGTGCCCTGGCAAGATTTAATAACAATTATGAATTCCTCCATCCAGAAGCCAAAAAAGTTGCAGAAAAATTAGGATTAAGACCTGTTTTTACAAACCCCTTTTTCAATACCGTAGCCCAGGCAATAGAATGTGTCCATTCCCTTTATGATTCTCTTGAAATGGTTGAAAAGTTAATAAAAGAGGGTATAAAAGAAGAGGAAATTCCAAAACCCTCAAAGTATGGAAAGGGCATTGCTGTGGTGGAGGTTCCCAGGGGAATACTTATGCATGAATATGAATATGATGAAGAAGGGTACTGCAAGGGAGCAAATTGTATAATTCCCACAAACCAGAACCATGGGAATATCCAAAAGGATATGGAAGCATATCTTCCATACCTTATAAAAGAAAAGGTTTCAAAGGAAGAACTGGAACTGAAACTGGAGATGCTGGTGAGGGCTTACGACCCCTGCATATCCTGTTCCACGCATTTTTTAAAAGTGCGTTTTAAATGAAATATATTATAGGGATTGGCTCCTGGGTAAATGGAGATGATTCAATAGGACTTTACCTTGCAGAAGAAATTCAAAAAATAAATAAAAATAGTGATCTGGAAGTGGTTATTTTAAATCAGGAAATCCTGTCTCTGCTGACTTACTTGCAAGAAGATTTTGAAAAAATTTTAATAATTGATGCCTTAGAAACAGACCTGGAAGCAGGAGAGTGGAGAATTTTTTCCTTTGAAGAAGTGGAAAATTTAAAAATAACAAAATCCATTTCTACCCATGAAGGAAATCTCCTGACTTTCCTTACAGTTTTAAAAGCTCTTAAAATAAACCTTGATAAAGTTAAATTTTTTGGAATAAAACCCTATTCCACAGAGCCAGGATATGGACTTTCTGAAATTTTAAATAAAAATTTCAATACATACATCCAAGAAATTTTAAAGGAAATTGAAAAACCCTAATTTTTCTTTGGAAATAAAATGGCAATTTCCTCCTCTTTTGGTGGTTTTGTAAAATAGGAAATAATTATAAGAGAAAGAATGGAAAGGGTAAAGGAAAAGAAGATGGAAGGTATTCCAAAGGGATCAGTCCCAAAAATGTCTGAAGCCACCTGCGTCTTTGCACCATACATATATTGTGGAAAAAGGGCTGGAAAGAGCCATTCAAAAAATATAGTTGAAATCGTCCCCACTAAAATTGAAACAACCCCTGCAACCCTTGTGGCTCTCTTCCAGGCAAGGGCAGCAATTAGGGCTGGAGTAATTGCCACACCATAAATCGTATAGGCAAAATAACTGTACCTTAAAATTGAAATTGGCTTGTTTAAAACAGTTGGAACAAAAATCATAAGGAAAGCCAGAAGTCCAATTATGACAATAAAGACCTTTTGAAGTGCCACAAGTTTCTTTGAATCTGCCTCCTTGTTTAGAAACCTTTGGTAAATATCCCTTATTATATTTGTGGTGGGAGATAAGAGATAATTCATACCCGTTGATAAGACCACTGCACAGGCAGCACCCAAAAGGAGCACTCCAATGTAAGGCGGAACAATATGCCTTCCTGCTTGAAGAACCATTGAACGGGGATCCCAGTTCATTCCTTTTTCAAAATTATAGGAAGTGGCATATACAGCAATTGCCACAACAACTGTTTCAACTATAATTGTTCCAAAAATCCAGAGTGCCACTGCCCTCTTTGCTTCCTTCGGGGACTTTGCAGAATAAAATTTTTGATACATTGATTGAATTCCCATCAAAAGCAGTAGAGTTGATAAGCAATAACCAATGGCTTTAAGGGCTGGAAACCTTCCAAAGTCCTGTGAAAATAGTGCAAAATGCCCCTGAGGTAGCACATCCTTTGCATGTTCCCATCCACCTGCCCCGAGTATAACGAAGGGAACAGATATGCAGCAGGCAAGGAGAATTATTATTCCATTTGGAAGGTCAGTATAGGCAACTGCAATCATTCCACCCAAGGCAGTAAATAATATTACAAAGGCAGCAGCAATGAGTTGCCCCTGTGCCAAGCTAATACCGCCATCAGTTACCACATTTAGAATATACCCCCCTGCCCTGAACTGATAAGATACAATTGTAGTAAAGGCAATAATTATGGCTATAGCTCCAAAGAGGCGGGCAAATTTTCCGTATCTGACTTCCAGTATATCTCCAACAGTGTATTGCCCAAAAGTTCTTATCTTTGCAGCAAGAAAATAAATTAAAAGTATCCCAACCCAGGCACCAGCTGGCATCCAGAGCGAAGACCAGCCAGCATAATAGGCATACTCAGCCCCAGCAATGAAAGTTCCAGAGCCAATCCAGGTGCAGATTAATGTAAAGACCATTGTTGTCAAGGAAAGTTTCCTTCCTGCCACCATAAAGTCCTCAGAACTCTTTATTTTCCTTGATCTGATTATGTTTAAAACAAACAAAACCAAAAGATAAGCCAGAATTAAATAAAGATAAACAGGCATTTATACCTCCTTTTTGTTTAAGTCATCCCAGGCTTTAAGTGCCCTTCTTATATGTGGAATTGTAATTGAACCCCCAACTACAAGTCCAATTGAAATTGCTTCCACAAGTTCTTCTTCCTTTATCCCTTTTTCTTTTAATTTAATTAAATGATAATAGATGCAATCATCACACCTTAAAACTAAAGATGCCACAAAGC
>JBBFMJ010000057.1:0-8956 GCA_037478515.1 Thermoanaerobaculia bacterium | reverse complement strand
TCTTCAAAAGGAATTTCTTTTTCCTGCAGAGAGATAAATGATTTTACTTCTGATAAGGTGATGGGTTTTTCATTGACCACTGCTAAAATCTTATCTAAAATTTGTGGGGAAAGTAGTAGGAAAAGAAATAATAGAATGCCGAAGGAGGGAGTCGAACCCTCATGGACTCTAAGGCCCGGGGGATTTTGAGTCCCCTGCGTCTGCCTATTCCGCCACTTCGGCATCTTCTTTATTTTATCAAAAATTGTTTTATTCTTCCCACTTTTTCAGGACAAGACAGGCATTGGTTCCACCAAAACCAAAGGAATTTTTTAGGCAGTATTTCAATTCTTTTTTTACCGAGACATTGGGGGTATAGTTTAAATCACAATTGGGGTCCTTCTTTTCCTGATTTATGGTGGGATGGACTATTCCTTCCTTTAAGGTCATAGCAGCCACAGCTGTCTCAACTCCACCAGCAGCTCCCAGGAGGTGCCCTATCATTGATTTTGTTGAATGGATTTGGATTTTATAAGCGTGTTCTCCAAAAAGTTTTTTTATGGCAAGGGTTTCAACTATGTCCCCTTGCGGAGTGGAGGTTCCATGGGCATTTATATAGTCAATCTCTTCAGGCTTTAAATTAGCATCTTTTATGGCTGCTTTCATAGCCCTTATGGGTCCATCTCCATCTTCCGATGGGGCAGAGATATGATATGCATCCCCAGACATACCAAAGCCAATTATTTCTGCATAAATCTGAGCACCCCTTTTTCTTGCATGTTCCAGTTCTTCAATCAGTAGTATGCCTGCTCCTTCACCCATTACAAATCCATCCCTGTCCCCATCCCAGGGCCTGGATGCTTTTTCTGGTTCCTCATTTCTGGTGGAAAGGGCTCTCATTGCAGCAAATCCAGCCACTGCAATGGGACATATGACGGCTTCGCTTCCACCTGTAATTGCCAAATCGGCTTCCCCATACTGGATCAATCTGAAAGCCTCACCTATGGAGTGGTTTGCTGTGGCACAGGCAGTACAGAGGGCAGAGTTTGGACCCTTTGCTCCAAAGGCAATGGCTACCTGACCTGATGCCAGATTTACAATTACACCAGGTATAAAAAAGGGTGAGACCCTTTTGTATCCTTTTTCTTTTAGTTCCAATACAGTTTTTTCAATCCAGGGGAGCCCCCCGATTCCAGAGCCAATTACCACAGCAACCCTTTCTGCTTCTTCCTTTTCTATTTCATAACGGGCATCTTCCAGTGCCATCTTTGTGGCTGCCAAGGCATAATGGATGAAGGTGTCGTTTCTTCTTGCTTCCTTTGGGTCCATCCATTTTTCTGGTTCAAAACCCTGAACCTCTCCTGCAATTTGAACAGGGAAGGAAGTGGCATCAAATTTTGTAATTTTTTTTATACCACTTTTACCTTCTATTAAATTTTTAAAGGTTTCTTCTTTATTGAGCCCCAAAGAAGTGATGAGCCCAATTCCAGTGATTACAACTCTTCTTTTATTTTGCATTTTCCTTTATATAATTTATAGCATCTCCTACTGTTTTAATATTTTCACTGGCAGAATCAGGAATTTCAATTCCAAAGGCCTCTTCAAAAGCCATTACCAGTTCCACAGTATCCAGGGAATCAGCTCCCAGATCTACAAAGGTTGCCTCTGGCACAATCTTTTCCTCTTCTACACCTAACTGTTTTTTAATAATCTCCTTTACTTTTGCTTCAATTTCCATACTAACCTCCTGTTTTTATTTTTAAAGCATATTTTTACCATAATTTTTTAAAAAAAACAAGGGGTTTTGGTTTTAACTGGTTTTTTTAAAATTCTTATAGGTATTCTATATTTGAAAAATTAACAGAAAATTAACAATTTTTTTGTGAAAAATTAAAACTTGGGCATTAGATTATTTATGAAAAGGGACCTGGTCCCTTAAAAAAAATCAAGGAGGTTGTATGAAGTTTTTTAAAGCATTTTTGGTTTTAGGTTTTCTGCTTTTACCCTTTCTTGTTTTTTCTCAAGGTAAGATCTCCGGCTATATGTTTGGAGATTACTATTTTATCCCCAAGCATCATGATTCTGCCGTGGAAGATCAAAATGGTTTCTGGTTCAGAAGGATTTATTTTACTTATGACCACAAACTGGATGAAAAGTTTTTTACAAGGTTTCGTCTTGAATTAAACAGCCCTGGTGATTTTAAGACAAAGGACAAAATAAAACCCTATGTAAAGGATGCTTACATTGGTATGGTTTTAGGTAAAAGCAAAGGATACCTTGGAATTTCCCCAACTCCCACCTGGGAATTTTTGGAAGAGTTCTGGGGCTACAGAGCAGTTGAAAAAACCCCTGCAGACCTTTATAAACATTCTTCATCCAGGGACTTTGGCCTTGCTTTCAGGGGTTCCTTGAATGATAGCCTTTCCTATCATTTTATGGTTGCAAATGGAGAAGGGGATTCCTCTGAGGTAAATAAAGACAAAAAGGCATATTTTTCTATGCTTTTTAAGAAAGGGATTTTTAATTTTGAGGTTTATGCTGACTACGGACAGGGTGAAAACCACACTGCCAGCAATATGTACCAGGGGATTTTGGGCCTTAAAAATAAGAATATTACCTTTGGTTTTCAGTACTATAAATACACAAAGCAGCAGGGAAAAGGTGTGGATGACCTGGAAAATGATGTTTTTTCTGCATTTTTTAATTTAAATTTATCAGAAAAGGCAACCCTTCTTTTAAGGGTTGACAAAAGTGATGACCCAAATCCTTCAATTGCAAGCCAGAGCTATATTCCTTTCAGCAAAACAAATCCCTTTATGTTTTATCTTGCAGGAATTGACATAAAGGTTATGAAAAATCTTTCAATTATTCCAAATATTGAATATGTTAAATATGAAAAATACAACGGCCTCAAGGTTGACAGTGATATGTATGCAAGGGTGACCTTTTATTACAAATGGTCACAATAATTTAAATTAAGGAGGAAGAACTTATGAAAAGATTTTTTATTTTATTTTTAATAATGGTTTCAAGTTTAATTTTTTCACAAAAACTCATCAACATTGATGGCTCTTCCACTGTTTATCCAATTACAGAAGCAGTGGCAGAAGAGTTTCAGAAAGTTGAAAAGGGTGTAAAGGTGACAGTGGGTATTTCTGGAACTGGTGGTGGTTTTAAAAAATTTTGCATTGGAGAGACAGATATATCTGATGCTTCCAGACCCATTAAACAATCAGAGATTGAACTCTGCCAGAAAAATGGAATTGAATACATTGAACTTCCCATTGCCTTTGATGGACTTGCTGTGGTTGTAAATAAGAAGAATAACTGGGTGAAATATTTTACTGTGGATGATTTAAAGAAGATCTGGTGCCCTGAGGCAGAAGGTAAAATTAAAAACTGGAAGGATGTAAATGAAAGCTGGCCTTCCAAACCCCTATCTTTATATGGACCAGGGGCTGATTCTGGTACTTTTGATTATTTTACAGAAGCCATCTGTGGAAAGGGTGGTGCTTTAAGAACTGATTTTACCCCCTCTGAAGATGACAATGTCTTGGTAATTGGAGTTGCAAATACTGAAGGAGGACTTGGATATTTTGGTGTTGCTTATTATGAAGAAAACAAAGATAAAATAAAGGTTGTACCAATTCACAATGGAAAAGAACCAGTCCTTCCAACCCTTGAAAATGTAAAAAATGGCTCTTATAAGCCCCTTTCAAGACCCTTATTTATCTATGTGAGTAAAAAATCTGTGCAGAAGGAAGAAGTTAAAAAGTTCGTGGAATATTACCTCTCTAATGCTGGTGTTTTCTCAAAAGAAGTTGGCTATATTCCCCTTCCCGATGAGGTTTATAAACTTGCAAGGGAAAGGTTTAAGAAACAGATTACTGGGACCCTTTTTGGTGGAAAAGCAGAAATTGGAATGACCTTGGAAGAACTTCTTAAAATTGAAAAGTAATGTGTTTTAAGGAAAGGATATACGAAAATACCATAAAGTTTTTTGCCTACCTTACGGTATTTATTACTTTAGGCATAATAGGAGTTCTGCTCTTTGAAACAATAGAATTCTTTGAGGAAGTATCCCTGAAAGATTTTATTTTTGACACAAAATGGACCCCCCTTTTTGAAGATAAGCACTTCGGGATACTTCCTCTCTTTCTTGGGACTTTCCTTACATCGGCTATAGCCCTTTCAATTGCTGTTCCTTTTGGACTGGTTATAGCCGTTTTTTTATCTGAATATGCAAATCAAAATTTAAGGAAAACCTTGAAGCCCTTTTTAGAGCTTCTGGCAGGGGTTCCAACAGTTGTATATGGATATTTTGCCCTTCTTACAGTTACCCCAATCTTTAAAAAAATTTTTCCCACCATTTCAACCTTTAATGCTCTATCTGCAGGAATTGTGATGGGTTTTATGATAATTCCCATAGTAGCTTCCCTTTCCGATGATGCTTTAAATGCTGTTCCTATGAGTTTAAGAGAAGGGGCTTATGCCCTTGGTTCTTCCAGATATGAGGTTTCTTTAAAAATTGTCTTTCCTGCTGCCTTTTCAGGGGTTGCCTCTGCCTGTATACTTGGACTTTCCAGGGCAGTAGGAGAGACAATGGTTGTGGCAATTGCAGCAGGCCAGATGCCAAATTTGACTATAAATCCCTTAGAATCTGTTGAAACAATAACTGCCTATATTGTCCAGGTTTCCTTGGGAGATACCCCTGTTGGAAGCATTGAATATAAGACAATTTTTGTTTGTGGAATGGTTCTTTTTATGGTTACCTTTATTTTTAACCTATTGAGTTTTTATTTAAGAAAGAGTTTTGAGAAAAAGTATGGCAAATAAGAAGGTTTTAAAGGACAAAATTCTTTTAATTTTTGCACTTTTTTTTGTTATTTTAAGTTTTTCCATATTGTTGTTACTGGTCATAGATATATTTATTAAGGGTTTTTCCCATATTTCTATTTCTTTTCTTTTTTCCTATCCTTCCAGGATACCTCAAAAAGCAGGGATACTATCTTCCTGGGTTGGAACCTTATGGCTTATGTTTGGAACAGCACTCCTTTCAATTCCTTTGGGAATCGGAGCTGGTATATATCTGGAAGAATATGCAAGGAAGAACTTTTTTTCAAATTTGCTTGAAGTAAATATTTCAAACCTTGCAGCAGTTCCATCTATTATTTTTGGGCTATTGGGACTGGGCCTTTTTGCTAGGACCTTTGGACTTGGGAGAAGTATTTTAACCGGTGTTTTAACCCTTTCAATACTTATCCTTCCAATGATTATAATGACCACCAGGGAGTCCTTAAGAGCAGTTCCTTTTTCTATAAGGGAGGCATCTTATGCACTGGGGGCAACAAAATGGAAGACCACTATAGACCAGGTCCTGCCCGTGGCTTTTCCAAATATTTTAACGGGCATAATTTTAGGACTTTCCAGGGCAATTGGTGAGACAGCACCCCTTATTACCATTGGTGCTTTAACTTATATTGCTTTTCTCCCTACAGGCCCAATAAAGGGGGATTTTCCTTTTATAACTTTTAAAGGTTTTATGGATCCCTTCACTACCCTTCCCATTCAAATTTTTAACTGGGTATCCAGACCCCAGAGGGCATTTCAAGAAAAGGCAGCAGCGGCAATTATAATTTTACTTTTGCTTGTCTTTTTTTTAAATGGAATAGCCATATATTTGAGAATAAAATATCAAAGAAGGTTAAAGGAGTAAAAATTTGGAAGAAGAAATCAAGATTTTAAATGTTTCTGCATATTATGACAATAAAAAGGTTCTGGAAAACATAACCTTTCCAATTTATAAAAACTTTATAACTGCGATAATTGGGCCCTCCGGCTGTGGCAAGAGCACCCTCATAAGGTGTTTAAACAGGATGAATGACCTGGTTCCAAATTTCTCTCTGGAAGGAGAAATAGTTTTCAGAGGAAAAAACATTTATGATAAGACACAGGATGTAATTGATTTAAGGAGAAGGGTTGGAATGGTTTTTCAAAAGCCAAATCCTTTTCCAAAATCAATTTATGAAAACATTTCTTATGGTTTAAAAATAAATAATGTAAGAAAAAGTGAAATTGAGCCAACTATAATTGAAAGTTTAAAAAAGGCAGCCCTATGGGATGAGGTAAAAGATGATTTATATAAACCTGCCACCAATTTATCAGGAGGACAGCAGCAGCGATTATGCATTGCCAGAGCCGTTGCCTTAAAGCCAGAGGTGCTTTTATTTGACGAACCTTGCTCTGCTCTGGATCCCATTGGATCAGCAAAAGTGGAAGAACTTATGGTAGAATTGAAAAAGGAGTATACTGTGGTAATTGTAACCCATAATATGCAACAGGCAGCAAGAGTATCTGATTTTACCGCTTTTCTCTATCTGGGAAAATTAGTTGAATATGGAGAAACCACACAGATATTTACAAATCCAAAAGAAAAATTAACAGAAGAATACCTGACAGGTAGATTTGGATAAAAATGGAGGAAAAATGACATTTTTTGAAGAAAAATTAAAAATTTTAAATGAAAAATTATTGAAGATGGCATTGATGGTCTCTGAGGCAGTTCAAAATTCAATCCTTTCACTTACCAAAAGGGATTCTCAGCTGGCAAAGAAGGTTATAGAAGAAGATAAAAACATAAATTTGATGGAGAATGAAATTGATGAGCTTTGTGTAAATTATATTGCCCTTTACCAGCCAAAGGCAACAGATTTGAGGTTTATCACCACTGCAATGAAGATAAATACAGACCTTGAAAGGATGGGGGATCTTGCAGTGGATATTTCTGAAAGAGCAATAGAGCTAAATGAGGAACCTCAAATAAAGCCCTATGTGGACATACCAAGGATGTGCCAGATTGTTCAGGGTATGGTCAAGGACTCAATAAAGGCATTTGTGGAAAAGGACTCAAATCTGGCAAAAGAGGTTGTTTTAAGGGATGATGAAGTGGATGAACTGGTAGTGCAGATTTATAATGAACTTTTAATGTTTATGGTTCAGGATCCAAAACTTATTCCAAGGGCAACAAAGATAACCTTTGTCTCAAAATACCTTGAAAGGATTGCTGACCACTCCACAAATATCTGTGAAGATGTTTACTGGCTTGTGGAGGGGAAGGTATTGAAGCATCAGGAATTGAAAAAATAATGCTAAAGGAGATTTATATTTTGGAAGATGATATAGAAATTCAAAAAATGCTTAAAAATTATTTTGAAAAAAATGGGTTTTCAGCCAAAACCTTTGGAAATGCAGAAGGTTTTCTTTTTGAAATCAGGCGAAAAAAACCCGATGTTATTTTACTGGATTTGATGCTACCCGATGCCGATGGAATTGAAATTTGTAGAAATTTAAAGAGTAAAGAAGATTTCTCAAAGATACCAATAATTATAATATCTGCCAAGACGCAGGAAATGGAAAGGGTAATTGGACTGGAAGTGGGGGCAGATGATTATGTTTGCAAGCCCTTTTCCTTAAGGGAACTTCTGGCAAGGGTAAAGGCAGTACTAAGAAGGCAGGAAAGGAAGGAGGCCCCAGAGGTTTTAAAATTAAAGTGCGGGCTTGTTATAGATTCTGAAAAGCATAAGGTCTATTTTAAGGAAAAGGAAATAAATTTGAGTTCCACGGAATTTAAAATTTTAAAACTTTTAGCTTCCAATCCTGGCAGTGTTTTTTCCAGGGAAAAGATAATTGAAAGGTTATGGAATTATGAAAAGGATATTTATGAGAGGACTATTGATGTCCATATTAAAAATTTAAGGGAAAAGTTAAAGGAAGCAGGAAGTTTTATAAAAAATATTAGAGGAGTAGGTTATACCTTTGAAGAATGAAAAACTTTTATTTTAAATTATTTTTTTCATACCTTTTTATACTTTTCATAACCCTTGTGGTATCTTTTTTTTCCTTCTATTTTATCTCTTCCAGAGAAATAAACAGGGAAATCTCCAACACCCTTGAAAGAACTGCCCTGGCAACAAAAAATATCATTATAAATATTTTAGAAAACAGTGAAGAAGAGATACAAAAAGAGGTAGAAAATTATGGAAAAGAATTAAATTTGAGAATAACCTTAATTTCTTATGATGGAAAGGTTCTTGCAGATTCTCATTACAATCCAAAGGATATGGAAAATCACCTTTTAAGGGAAGAGGTTCAGTCAGCCCTTTTAGGAAAACCAAAGGTTTTTAAAAGGTATAGCAAGACCTTGAAAGAAACTATGTATTACTATGCCCTCTTAATTGAGGGAGAAAAGAATTTAATTTTAAGGGTTAGCTTTTTTACAAAGCTTTATTCAAATCTTTACAGGGAAATTTACAGATATCTGTTGGTTATTTTTGTTTTTCTTGTACTTTTAGGAATAGTTTTTTCCTACCTCTTCTCTTCAAGGATTTCCGAAAATTTTTTAAAAATTCATCTTTTTTTAAAGGAACTATCCTTAGGAGAATTTAAAAACAGAATATTTTTAAAAAAACCAAGGGAATTTAAAGAACTTTCAAATTTATTAAACAAGACAGCCGAAAAACTGGAAGAGATTTTTCAAGGGGAAAAAAGGGAAAAGGAAGAGGTTGCCCATATTCTTGAAAATATTAAAGAGCCCCTGGCAATAATAAGAGAAGATGGAAAGGTCTCCTATGCCAATGGTGCTTTTTTAAAAATCTTTTTTAAAGAAAGTTTTTCTGATCTTTATTATTTTCAGATATTAAATAATTTAAAGGTGCTGGAACTTTTGGAAAAGCATTTGAAGGATAAAAAGGATGTGGAAGAAGAAATTAAGATTGAAGATAAATATTTTATGGTCTTAATAAAATATCTTCCAAATCTTTCTGAATCCCTTGTTATTTTTTATGATATCACCTCTTTTAAAGAAATAATAAGAATAAAAAAAGAATTGATTTCAAATATTTCCCATGAGATAAAAACGCCCTTGACAGTGATTTTTGGCTATCTGGAAATTCTGGAAGAAAATTTAAAAGATCAAGAG
>JBBFMJ010000056.1:0-9045 GCA_037478515.1 Thermoanaerobaculia bacterium | reverse complement strand
AAGTTCTTGTCTATCAAATTTTTTAAAAAAAGGGGAGATTTTTGTGTTTTTTATGGGAAAATCTAAAAGGTTTTGCCCTTCTGTAAAATATTTAAAAGAAACCCCTGAAGAGAAAAGGGCAGTGGGAGCAAAGTCCAGAAAGGATACCACAAACTTCTCTTCCTTGTAAACTTTTCTTTCGGGAGTTAGAACTATTAAAGGGACAAATTCTATTTTAAGCCCCTCCATTTCCAGAAAACCACCTTCAAATCCATTTTCTCTGTAAATTCCCACATGGTCTCCATATATAAATATATAGGTATCTGGAATTTTTAAAAACTCCTCCACATATTTTTCCAGAACCCCATCCACATAACACATTGAGGAAAAGTAATTTCTTAAAACCCTGTTTTCCAGCCCTTCAAATTTTTTATCATTAAAATAATTTTTTACATTTGTAAAGGGCATATGGGAAGACATAGTTATAATAAAATAAAAAAAGGGCTTTTTTTCTAATTTTAATTTATCTAGCATAAAACCAAAGACCTCTTCATCAGAAGCCCCCCATCCCTTCATTTTAAGTCCCATCTTTTTAATATCATAAAATTCCTCAAAACCCATAGCCGGAAAAGCATAACTTCTGTTCCAAAACTTTCCTTCATTCCCATGGAATGCCTTTATTTTATAACCTTCCTCCCTTAAAATTTTCAGAAAGGAATTCCTGTAATCATAATTTAAAAGTTTTATAGAAGGAAAATCAAACAGGGGCTCCAAAGAGTTGAAAATGGAAAACTCACAATCAGAAGTTCCTCCCCCATAATGATAACTTATAACATAGGGGTAAAAAATGGACTGATCCTTTAATTTGTATAAATAAGGCATAACTGGCTCTTCTTTATACTTTTCCATTATAATTGATGTATCCAAAGACTCCACCTGAATAAAAATCAAATTATATTTTTTATCCTTTCCTTCTCTGGCAATAAAACTCTCACTTATTTTTAAATTTTCAGGTCTATCTGCCTTTTTTAAAAAATTTTGAAGTTGATAAAAGGGTAGGCCAAACTTTTCCAGAGTTCTAAAATCAGCAGAAAAATCATAAATCCTTTCCTTTTCTTTGGTTTCTTGAAAATTAGAAAAGAAATAAAATAATAAAAAAACCAAACTGAAAAAAAAGGCAAAAATTAGTATCTTTTTGTTTTCCCTTAAAATTCCTTTAAAATTTTCCCTCTTTAAAAGAATAAAAAACAAAGGAAGGTCTATTAAAAATAAAATTAGCTCTGGGTAAAAAGGGAAAGCCCCTTTAAAAACACTTAATAAACCCTGCCAGAATAGCGAAATAAAGGTATTTATTGAAAGATAAATTTTAAAATAGGAAAAGTAAGTAAAATTTATCCCCAGATACAAAAATTGAAAGATATAAAAAAACCATAAAAATATCCTTGATTTTAAAGAAAAAAAAATGAAATATAATAAAAATATCAAAAAAAACTCAAATAAAAGGAAAGCAGGAGTGATTTTGGAGATTTTAAAGTAAAAAAAAATTACCTTTAAAAAATTTAAAATTATAAAGGAAATAAAAAGGATTATTTTATTATTCATTTAAAAGATTTTAGCACAGAATTTGACATATTTTCTCCAAAATTATAAAATTTGCCTATGAAATTTGAAAGTTTAGTAGATTACATAGGAAATACCCCCCTGGTGCCTTTGAAAAACATTCAGGCAGAAGCAAAAATCTTTCTCAAATGTGAATACTTAAATCCCACGGGTTCAATCAAGGACAGGATGGCTTATCATATTATAAAAAGGGCAGAGGAAGAAGGTCTTCTTAAAAAAGGAATGACAATAGTGGAAAACACCTCTGGAAATACTGGCGCTGCAGTGGCTTTGGTTTCAAAACTTAAAGGGTATAAAGCAATTTTTACAATACCCGATAAGATGAGCTCTGAAAAGATAAATCAGCTAAAGGCATACGGAGCAGAAGTAATTGTATGCAAGACAGCTGTTCCACCAGAATCGGAAGAAAGTTATTATTCTGTAGCAAAAAGAATAGCAAAGGATTTGGGTGCCTATTATATTGACCAGTACAATAATCCCTGGAATATTGAAGCATACTATAAAACTTTAGGTCCAGAACTCTGGAAAGAAACGGAAGGGAAGATAGATGTTTTTATAGCAGGGGCAGGCACAGGAGGAACAATTTCAGGGACTGGAAAATTCTTAAAAGAAAGAAACCCCAAAATAAAGGTAATTGGAGTGGATGCAGTGGGGTCTGTCTTTACTCCATATTTTAAAACAGGAAAACTGGTAGAGCCAAAGGTATATAAACTGGAAGGGATTGGAGAAGATTATTTAGTGAGGTGTATGGATTTTTCTGTGGTGGATGATTTTGTTCAAGTAGAAGACAGGGATGGCTTTTTGACTGCAAGGCGCCTTGCAAAGGAAGAGGGGATTTTTGCAGGGGGTTCCTCAGGTGCTGCCCTTTATGTAGCGCTGGAGGTGGCAAATAGAGAGAGAGGAAAAAACATAGTTGTAATCCTACCAGATCACGGAAACAGATACTTGAGCAAGTTTTATAATGATGATTGGATGGTGGAAAACGGCTATCTTTAATTTTCTACTTTTATTTAATTTTACTAAATCTTACATAAAAGTATAGGGAATTATCAAGGAAATAGAAAATATTCAAGATTCAAGACCTGACCCCATCAAAAGGGTTCAAAGTGGGCATTGGACCATAAACTTTCTGTAAAAAATCTTTTTTGCTTATTTAATGCTTCCAGATGTCCTTCTTCCCACTTTGCCAGTTCTTCCAAAAACTCCTTTGCCTCCTTTTCTTCCACTTTCTCTGCCCAATTTCTATAAAAATCAATGGAGGTCTTTTCCAGGAGCATTCCAATGGAAAGGGCTGACATTTCCAGATGTTTTTCCCTTATCTTTTTCTTAAATTCCTCAGAAAATATAGGGCTTTCCCCTGAAAATTTTAACTTTTCCACTTCTTTAATCTTATTATAATCAAAGGAAGTGATTTCTTTCTGGGTAAATTGAAGCCATTCACTTAAAATTTTGTAGTGCTTTTTTTCTTCCTCTGCCAGCCCCTGAAATATTTCCTTTGCCTTTTCATCTTCCGTGGAGATGGCAGCATTGCTGTAGTGATAATATCCATCCATCTCCCCCTGCATTGCTGTCTTTATAATCTCTGAAAGTTCCATATTACCTCCTAATCAATTAAATTATTTATATATTCCTCAGGAGAAAAGAAGGTGAAATCTTCCAGTCCTTCCCCTACACTTACAAAATGAATTGGAATTTTTAAATTTTGAACAATGGATAAGGCAATTCCACCCTTTGCAGTGCCGTCCAGTTTTGTGATTGCAAGCCCAGTAATGGGGGCAACCCCTTTAAATTCCTCTGCCTGCCTTAAACCATTTTGACCTGTGGTGGCATCCAGAACCAAAATTGATTGATGGGGAGCCCCTTCCTTTGCTTTCCCTGCCACTTTTACAATCTTTGCCATTTCCTGCATTAAATTATGCTTTGTATGAAGACGACCAGCAGTATCACAAATCACAACTCCTTTTTTTAAGTTTCTTGCCCTTTCTATGGATTCATATAAAACTGAAGCAGGATCAGCCCCCTGTTTTTTAGCAATTACTGGTATTTCAGCACGCTTTCCCCATTCCTGAAGCTGTTCAATGGCTGCAGCCCTGAAGGTATCAGAAGCAGAGAGGATAACTTCAAAACCTTCCTTTTTTAAAAAATATCCATACTTTGCAGCAAAGGTGGTCTTTCCACTTCCATTTACACCCAGTAAAATTATTACATAGGGAAAATTATCTGGCATCCTGACAGGAGAAAAACCATCAAAAACCCTTAAAAGTTCTTCTTTTAAAATCTTTTTTGCTTCCTCTAAATCCTTTGCATTTTTTACCTTTTCAATTAAATTTTGAACCAGAACTGGTCCTAAATCTGCTCCCTGAAGGGTTTCCTCTAAGGATTCTTCAAATTCCTTTCCCCTCCCCAGTTGAAAGGTCTTTTTCAATTTTAAAATTAAATCATTATGTGTAAGAAAAAGTCCCTTTTTTAATTTATCAAAGATACTCATAAAACCTTTTCCTCAAGTTCTTTTTTTGCCTTTTCAAGAAAGTAAAATGCAAGCCCTGGATGAGTTTTTCCTTTTGTGACCAGGACCAGATAATATTCCCCACCAACAAGGATGCAAAAAACACTGTATCTATTTCCCAAATAATAATAACTCTTCAGCTTTGCAAAGGTCTTTAAAAATTGTTTAAAATAGATTCCCTGATAGGCACCTATTACTTTTATATCAAAGGGATTTATCTGAGAAGTTAAATTTTCAATGGTTTCGCCTTCGCTGTCTAAAAAAACCACTGCCTCTGCCTTTGGAACATCAGCCATAAGATTTGCAAGGATATAGGACAGAGCCATATTTTAAGGTAAAATTTCCATAAGTTTTTTTGCCTTTTTCCCTGCCTCTGTCTGGGGTCCTAAAAGGTATGCCTTTTCCAGATAGTTTTTTCCTTCTTCCACCTTTTTGAGAGAGACAAGGCATTTTCCCATTTCATATAGCCCTTCTGGGTCATCCTTGAGCATCTCATTGTATTTTTTTAAATCCTGTAATGCCTCCTCATATTTTTGAAGGTTTTGGTAAGATCTTCCCCTGTGAAGGTAAGCAATTGGATAATTTTCTTTTCTCTTTAGAGCTTCTGTAAAAAAGGCAATTGCCTCTTCATACCTTTCCTGTTTTTCCCTGACAATTCCCAGGTTAAGCCACACATTGGGCATCATACTATAGACAGTGTCTTCCCTTGCCTTATTAAAGTAAAATTCTGCTTTTTCCAGATCATTTATTTGAAGGTAAGTTACACCCAGATTATTATAAGCATCGGAATAGGAAGGCATAACTTGAATGGTCTTTTCAAAATACAATTTTGCCTCTTCATACCTTCCCATTGTAAGATAGGTAAGCCCTAAGGCATTTAAGGCAGGAGCATTTTTGGGATTCAGTTTTATGGATTCCAGCAGGTTTTTTTCTGCCTCCTGAAGATGTCCTTCCTGAAAATGAAGAACTCCAAGTCGGTAAAGGTAAAAGGGGTCTTTATAGACCTTTGGCTGAGAACTGGCACATCCAATAAAAAAAACTAAAAACAAAATTTCAAGCCACCTGAATAGCACTCTTTTTTGCATCTATTTCCCCCTTCTCAAAGGCTTTTAAAAAGGCATCCACTACCTTTGGATCAAATCTCTTTCCTGTAAGGGAACGAATTTTTTCTGCTGCATATTTCGGGCTCATCGCTTTTTGGTAAGGTCTATCCGTGGTCATAGCATCAAAGGTATCTGCAATGGCAATTATCCTTGCAATGAGGGGTATACTTTCCCCTTTAAGCCCATCAGGATAACCCCCTCCACCCCAGTTTTCATGGTGATATTTTATACCAGGAATAATTTTTTTAAGCTGGGGAACTGGTTCCATAATCTGAGCACCTTTAAAGGGATGGGATTTTATCATAGAAAATTCATCTTCATTTAAGGCAGTGGGCTTCCTTAAAACCCTGTCATCAATTCCAATTTTTCCCACATCATGGAGCATAGCAGAAACCCTTATCTCTTCCATCTCAGTGCTCGAAAGGCCCAGCTCCTTTCCAATTGCCAAACTATAAGCACAAACCCTTTCTGAATGACCCCTTGTATAGGGGTCTTTGGCATCTATGGCAGTGGCAATCATTCTGATGGAATTTACAAAAAGTTCCCTGTTTTCTGTGGCTGCCTGTATTAATCTTTCCACATAAAGCTCTATTTGTGTTGCCATATTGTTAAAAGTGGAAGCAAGCATACTGGTTTCTTTGGTGCCTCCCACTGGTGCCCTTATCTTAAAATTACCCTTTGCAATTTCTTCAGAAACAGAGGCAAGTTTTGTGATAGGCTCAGAGAGGGCTCTGGCAAGGAAATACCCCAGGATTAAAGCAACGGAAAGGGCAATTACAGTATTTAAAAAGGTCTGTCTTATGAGTTCATAAAGAGAACGATATGCTTCCTTTTCTGGTTTTTGAATTATAACACCCCAGTCAGGTTCATTTACAGGGGCTATGGTCCCTAAAACACTTACAATGTTTTTACCTTCCCTATAAGAATAATCCATGGTCTGCCTTATCCTGTAATCCGGATTGAGCATAAATTTTTTTACAATTTCTACATTTTCATAACTGGGCTTTTGAATATTTGCCAAGGGATCAGAATGGAGGACTACCTTTCCTCTCTGGTCCACCACATAAATTATTTCTGACTTTGCCACTTTAAGGAGCAGGTCTTCATAAACTGGTTGAAGGGAAACCAGAGCACAGATGGCCCCCTTTATACTACCCTGACTTTGTATAGGGGTTGCCATAACCTGGACTGTCTGTTTTATTTCAGGAAGATCCAGAAAATAGGGCTCTCCCAGAACATCCTTACCATCCAGGGCAGCATAAAAGGCCTTTTTTAACATTTCTTTGAGTTCAAAGGGAAGGCCACTGGGCTCTGCTATTCCTCCTTTTCCTTCTCTGTTTAAAATCCAAATAGTTAATAGATTTGTATCCCCCTGAATATACCTTAATGTTCTGGCACCCTCTCCAATATAGGCAAAAATATCTATGGCAGGGTTGGCTTCCATAGCAAGCCCAAAACCTTCTGCTATTTTTCTTAAAGTTTGCCTGTATCTGAAAATGTAATTATGTATGTTTTCAGATAAACTGACCACAGAACGGGTCTGATATTTTTGCTCCTGAATTCTTAAAGTATTGGAGAGTTTTTTGGATAGAATTAAACTGGATATAAGGGAAGGGATTACAGTTACAATGACAAGGACTAAAAAAATGGCATAGATTATTCTTAATTTTTTCATTTTTTACCTTAAGTAATAAACCTTTAACTTAAAAAACTTTATTCCAACTGGCAAATTATATTCCTCCTTCTTTTGTATAATTTAAAAGTCCTCCAGCCAGAAGAATTTTTTTCTGCCTTTCCGTAGCATTGAGTTTAAGCTCTATAATTTTATCTTCCCCTAAAATTTTTGCTTTTAAAATATCTCCCTTTTTAAAACTTTCCTTTATGTCAAAGATTTCAATTTCTCCATTTTGTTTTAATAGTTCATAATCCTCTTCTTTTACAAAACTTAAAGGAAGGATTCCAAAGTTTATAAGGTTTGCCAGGTGTATTCTGGCAAAGGACTTTACAATAACTGCTTTTACCCCTAAATATTTTGGAGCCAGAGCTGCATGTTCTCTGGAAGAGCCCTGCCCGTAATTGGCTCCACCCACCACAAAACCACCACCCTCTTCTTTTGCTCTCTTGGGAAAGGTGGAGTCCACAGAAGAAAAGACATATTCAGAAATGGCTGGAATGTTGGAGCGCAGGGGAAGTATCTTTGCACCTGCTGGCATAATGTGGTCTGTGGTGATATTGTCTTCCACTTTAAGCAATATTTTGCCCTTTATAACATTTGGAAGGGGCTCAAATTTTGGAAGGGGTTTGATATTTGGTCCCCTTATAATTTCCACTTTTTCTGGCTCCTTGGAGGGAGGAATCAGGAGGGAATCGTCTATTATAAATTTTTCAGGCATATCCACATATTCGGGCAGAAGTTCAGGAAAATCCATAGGATTTGCAATCTCCCCTTTTATGGCAGATACAGCAGCCACTTCAGGAGAACAGAGGAAGACCTGTGCATCCTTTGTCCCTGACCTTCCTTCAAAATTTCTATTGAAGGTCCTCAGAGTAACTCCTCCCGTGGGAGGCGCCTGTCCCATTCCAATGCAGGGACCGCAAGCAGATTCCAGAATCCTTACCCCTGCCTTAATAATTTCTGCCAGGGCACCATTTAAGGCAATCATTTCAAAGACCTGTTTTGAGCCAGGCGAAAGGGTTGCACTGACATTTTCAGCCACTCTATTTCCCTTTAAAATATGGGCAACCTTCATTAAATCAGTGTAAGAAGAATTTGTGCAGGAACCAATGCAAACCTGATCAATTTTTTTACCCTTTATCTCAGAAACAGGAACTACCCGGTCAGGCATATGGGGCTGGGCAATTAAGGGCTCCAGCTGGGATAAATCTATTTCTATTTCCTCTGAATATTCCGCATCAGGGTCAGGGGCAAGGGGCTTGAAACTTTCAGCCCTCCCCTGGGCATCTAAAAACTTTAAGGTCTGTTCATCAGAAGGAAATATGGAAAAGGTTGCCCCCAGTTCTGCACCCATATTTGTAATGGTTGCCCTCTCTGGAATTGTAAGGGTCTTTACCCCTTCTCCAGTATATTCAAAACACTTCCCAACCCCACCCTTTACTGTCAACCTCCTCAAAAGTTCAAGTATTATATCCTTTGCAGAAACCCCTTTCCTTAATTTCCCTTTCAGTATAACCTTTACTACTTTGGGACAATTTAAATAGAAAGGTCCACCACCCATAGCAACGGCTACATCCAGCCCACCTGCTCCTATTGCCACCATACCCATACCCCCTGCTGTGGGGGTATGGCTATCGGATCCAAGAAGGGTTTCCCCTGGAACAGCAAACCTTTCCAGGTGAACCTGATGACATATACCATTTCCTGGTTTTGAAAAATAAATTCCGTACTTGGATGCCACTGATTGCAAATATTTATGATCATCTGCATTCATAAAATCTGTCTGAAGGGTGTTGTGATCCACATAACTTACAGATAATTTTGTTTTGACCTTTGGAATTCCCAGGGCTTCAAACTGAAGATATGCCATCGTGCCTGTTGCATCCTGCGTTAAGGTCTGGTCAATTTTTATTCCTATTTCTTCACCAGGGATTAAATTTCCTGTTACAAGATGTGATTTCAAAATCTTATAAGATAAACTTAAGCCCATTTTTACCTCCTTTCAATATAATTTAACTTAAATTTAGAAAAAATTCAATCATAAAATATTTTTGAATTGAAAAATTTTTTTCTAAAATTAGTACAATATTATTTTAGACTTCCCAATATTTAATGATTTTTATTAACATATGTTATGTAAAATTTTTCGATAGAATCGAAAC
>JBBFMJ010000055.1:0-9058 GCA_037478515.1 Thermoanaerobaculia bacterium | reverse complement strand
ATTGTAAGTATGTTAAATAAGCCTCTTTTGTTTGTGTATGGCAATCATAATTTTAGTGGATTTAAGTATTTTAAAAAAGATGTAAATAATTTATCTTCAGACTTTTTTGAAATTGAAAAATTTATAGAAAACCTATTAAAATCCAGCGGACAGCTCAAAACCCATAAAATTTCAGAAGAAGAGATAGGAGAAATTATCTTAAAAATATCCAGTCAAAATCTTTTTGGCGAAAAATTCTTATACTGGTGTCCCCTGATTGAAAAAAACAGGCAGAAAAAAGAATTTTTGGATGGTCTATTACAAGTTTACCAAAAAAAAGAAATGGTTCATTTTTTTGTCTTTGGTATTTTAGAAGAAGCCCCACATCCTCTTTGGAAGGTTTTAAAAGAAAACCATAGGTTTTATTCCTTTGAAAGCATAAAATATGATAAAGAATGGTCTCAAATGGCAGAAGAGATTATAGAGGAAACTTTACAAAAAAATAAAAAAAGTTTAAGTTATGAGGCAAAAATTCTTTTGAAAGAAAGATGTAAAGGAGAACCTTTCAAGCTGAAAAAGGAACTGGAAAAGATTTGCCTTTATTCAAGCAAGGAAAAAATAGAAGCAGATATTATAAGAAAAATGTGTGATGAGGAAAGCTCTGAAACTTTTGGAATAAAAAAAGCCCTGGAAAAGAGGGATGCAAAACTTTTACTGGACCAAATTAAAAAGCTCTTAAAGGAAGGAGAGCCACCAATCCTGATTCTTTCCATAATTTCAAAGGAAATAAAATTTTTAATACTTTTGAAATCCATTATAAAAAGAAAAGATACGGTTCTCAAAAGGGATGAATTTATTCAAAAGGTTTTCCCATATATCAAAAATAATTTAGAGAAAATAGAAATGCTGGAAGAAAACTATGCCAGCAGATTTAAAAATCCCAATGCTCTCTATTTTTCCTATGAAGCCCTCTTAAACTACGAACTGGAAGAGCTCATAGAAATGCAAGAAAAACTCAAGGACTTCAACTTGAATATAAGAATTGGCTTTGAGCCAGAAAGTTTGCTTTACAATTTTTGTTTTGATATCATAAAAAAAAGAAAAGAGGAAAGAGATGGAATATAAAGGAAAAGTAAATAAAGTGGGAGATGTACTTGGAGGTCGGTATAAAATACTCAAAGTGATTGGGTTTGGGGGTATGGGGGTTGTTTATCAGGCAGAGGATTTGAAACTTAATACCATCATTGCTCTCAAAAAATTAAGGGGCGCCTATGACCCTCAAAGCATTGAAAGATTGAGGCAGGAAATAATTCTTGCAAGAAAGGTTACCCACGAAAATGTATGCAGGGTATATGACCTGGAAGAGATAGATGGAGAAGAACTCATTTCTATGGAATTTTTGGAGGGCTGTTCCATAAAAGATATTCTAATAAGAAAAGGTCCCTTTCCCATTGGAAGCAGCATAAAAATAATAAAGCAAATTTTGCAAGGGCTGGAAGCAGCCCACAAGACAGGGGTAATCCATTGTGATTTAAAGCCTGAAAATATTTTTCTTTCCCCAGAAGAAGTGGTAAAAATAATGGATTTTGGAATCTCCCGTTTAAAGGACCAGCCCATAGACCCAAATGCGCCCATTATGGGAACTCCAGAGTTTCTGGCTCCAGAACAGATAAGAAATGAAAAACTGGATGGAAGGTGTGATCTCTATGCTCTGGGAATTATTATTTATGAAATGCTCACAGGAAAAGTCCCCTTTGAAGACCCTGATATATATAAACTTCTGGATAAAATTCTATATGAAGCCCCTGCTCCTCCCAGCAGTTTAAGAGAAGATATCCCTGAAGATTTAAGCAATATAATCCTCAGAGCTATTGAAAAGGACTTAAAGAAAAGATACCAAAACGCAAGAGAATTTTTAAATGCCCTGGAAATATTTGAAGGAAAATGGGTTGATAAAATCCTAAAAGAGCTTTCCTTTGAGCATCAAAAAATGGTAAAACTCCTGGCAGTGCTGGAAGCACAAAAAGCCCTCTCTTCCTCTCCCGACCTGGACCGCCTTCTGGAGACCCTTCTGGGTGTGGCAACCAGAGAGGCGGGAGCAGAAAGGGGTACCATTTTCCTGGTGGATAAGAAAAGACAGTGTCTCTGGTCCAAGACCCTTGAAGGAGACAGGGAAGTCAAAATTGAGGTTCCCCTGGGTAAAGGAATTGTGGGGCATACTGCTTTAACTGGTGATATATTGAATATTCCAGATGCCTACAGTGATCCAAGGTTTAATCCAGAGGTGGATAAAAAAACGGGCTATAAAACCAAGTCCCTTTTGAGTGTTCCTATGAAGTCCTATACCAATGAAATAGTAGGGGTTATTCAACTTTTAAACAAAAACAAAGAGGGAGTTCTGGAAGCTTTTAATAAGGAAGATGAGGAATTTTTAAAAGAGGTCTGCGCCCATGCTGCAACCCTTCTGGAACAGGCACAAATCAAGGAAGAACAATTCCAGAAAATGCAACTAAAAAAGGAAATGGATATAGCCCTTCAACTCAAGAAAAAGCTCTTTCCTGAAAACTTTTTAACTTTTAACAATATCTTTATCTCTTATCTTCAACTTTCTGAAGGAATAATAGGTGGGACTTCTCTGGAAGCCCTTCCTGTTGATGAAGATAGAATTTTTATATTATTATCGGATTCCAGTAAAGCTGGGCTCTCCTCGGCTATTCTGTCTGCCAATTTCCAGGGTGCTTTTCGTCTTCTTATTGAAGAAATAGATGATACCTTAACACTGGTGACAAAATTAAATACTCATATATGCAAAATATCCTCAGAAGGACTCTATATTTCCTCCATTTTTTCCCTCTTTGACCTTAAAGAAAGAAAAATGGACTATGTAATTGCCGGACACATCAATCCTTTTAAGGTATCCCCAGAGGGCAAAATAACTTTTCTTGAAAGTGATGGAATTCCTCTGGGCTTAGAACAGGAATACCCCTATAAAAACGAGATAATTTCCTTTGGAAAAGGCGATATTTTTTGCTTTTTTACTCCCTGGATAGTAGAGGGAGAAAATAGAATGGGTAAATGTTTTGGAATTGAAAAACTCCAGAGAATAATCATTGAAAACAGAAACAAAAGGATAAAGGATATATTAAAAATATTTGAAGAGGAGTGGAAAAAATTTAATGTGGTTGAAGAAAAGGATGCAACCCTACTTCTCATTCAAGTTTTATAAATTATTAATTTTATTTTTCTTTATTTCCTGCACCACCTCTGTGGAAATTAAAAAGGAAGGTATATTTGAGGAAGAAGGGCTTGCTTCCTGGTACGGGGAGGAATACCATGGAGAGAAAACCTCTTCTGGAGAAACTTTTAATATGTATGATTTTACAGCAGCCCATAGAACCCTCCCCTTTGGAACCTTTGTTTATGTTTATTCTTATGATACTGGAAAAACCATTAAGGTAAGAATTAACGACAGAGGGCCCTTCTTGCCAGGGAGAATTATTGACCTTTCTTATGCTGCAGCAAAGGAGCTTGGAATAATTTCTATGGGAATATCAAAGGTAAAAATCTCTGCTAACAGAAAGCCAGAAGAAAATTTTGATATAAAAAAATATAATTTGGTAATACAGGTTGGTGCATTTAAAATAAAAGAAAATGCTGAAAAATTAAAGGAAAATTTAAACAAAAAATACAAAAAGGTTTATACAGAGGATTTCAATGAATTCAGAAGAGTTTTAATTGGTCCTTTCAGAGATGAAAAAGAAATAGAAAAAGTTTATAACTCCCTTAAAGAGGAAGGTTTTTCTCCAATTATTAGAAAGATATAAAATAAATCTGATGAAAATACCCCATTTGTAAAAGATTCAACAAATTGTTATAATTTAAGGATGATTGAGATACAGATACATCCCAGTGATATAAGGAAAAGGGTAAGGTTTTATTTCATAAGTTCCAAAAAACTTAAAATTATGGGATTTTTATCTGTTCTCATTGTAATGTTTTTCTCAATTACAATAGCCCTCGCTCCAACTTCCTATGTCAGGGAAATAACAAAAAATTATTATAAATTTGAAAAGAAAAAAAATTCCCAGCTTAAAAATGAACTTCAAAAACTTTTAGCCCTTTATCAAAGGGATGAGACCAAGCTAAAAAAATTGAGAGAAAAGTATGAACACCTCTATTTCCTATATGGAATTCCCTTCACTTCAAAAGGTTTGGGTGGTACCCAGCTGGCAGAAATTCCCAGTCAGAAAAAGCCAGAAGAACTCTTGCCCTTATATTATGAAAGGGTAAATGCTCTTCTGAACATCTCCCAGAAGCTTTATGAGGAACTTTCCATTTATGATGAAAGGTATAAATCCTTATCCCTTTACACGCCTTCCATCTCTCCCCTTCCCTACGGTTCATATCTCTTAACTTCTGTCTTTGGATACAGAATTAATCCCTTTACAAATAAACAGGAATTCCATCAGGGTCTGGATTTCTCCTGCCCAGAAGGAACTGTTGTCTATGCCACTGCCTATGGAAGGGTGACCTACTCAGGAAGGTATCCCCTTTCCTTAAATGTTAGCTGGTGGAGGTATGGGAATATTGTGGTTATTAACCATAATGATAATTTTATTACCATTTATGCCCATTTAAGCAAAACCCTTGTTAAAAGAGGCGAAAACGTAAAAAGAGGGCAAAAAATTGGATTTTCAGGAAATTCTGGTTGGAGCACCAGGCCCCACCTTCACTATGAGGTTAGAACTTCCAATTATGGAGATGAATATGTTTGCGTGGACCCAAGAATTTATATACTGGATCTGGAATGGAAAGAGATGGATGAACTCTTAAAACAAGCAAGAAATAACATAGGAAAAGATTTTGAACCCCTTCCCAATCCCTTTAAAAACTAAAATATGGAATGCAGCCTTTGCAAAAAGAGCAAAGGATTGGAAGTTGAAAAAGGAGGTATTTGTACCCTCTGTGGAAGGTTTTTTTGTTCAAATTGTATTATTTTCAAAGAAATTGATGGTTTAATACAGGGCTTTTGTAAATTTTGTGAAACTCCTGAAAGAAAAAGAGTTCCAGTTGTTCTTTTTTTGTATCCCGCTATCTCCTATTTTTTCTTTTTTATTTTCTATTTTTCAATAAAGGATTATGTGGGTAAAAACCTTCTAATATTTTTTACCCTTCCCTTCATATCCTTTTTACCCTTTTATTTTGATTTCCATTTCAGAAAACCCTTAAACCCACCCCTTTTGCTATATTTCTTTCTTTATTTTATAAGTTTGTTGCCCTGGCTGTATTCCACAATAAATCTGCTTCGACTATATTGATACCTTAATTTTTATAATTTTTTATAGATTTTGAAAACAAACCAGGGATAGCACAGGAGGAAGCAGCCAGAGACATAATTAAAAAAATACAGTCCATCGAAATATATTTTGCCAGATAACCCGTCAAAATAGAAGAAATTCCCGCACCACCAATTACAGCAAACTGGAATAAACTTATCACCCTTCCAAGGTATTTTTCTGGAACATAGGACTGGATTATGGTGGTTCTGGAAACCGTCACCATAGGAATAAATATAGAGTGAAAAAAAATTGTAAGCAGTGCCCAAGGGAAATCTTTTATAAAAAAGAGAGGAAGGTAGGTTATGCCATCCAGAAATATCCCAAAAAGAAGAAGTTTTGAAAAGGAAAATCTCTTACCCAGATAGATGATAAGAGGTGCCCCTATAATGGCTCCCCCAGCAAAGGCAGATTCCAGAAAAGCATAATGAAATACCTCCTTTTCCAGTATGTTTTTTACATAAATTGGCATCCCCACCACTGCCGGACCCATTAATATTAAATTGTTTAAAAAGGTTATAATTAAAATAATTCTTATAAGGGGATCTTTAAAAGCATATTTTATGCCTTCTTTAAAGGATTTTATTGGTTTTTCTCTTTTTTCTTTTAAAAATTTTTCTTTTTTTATTAAAAATATAAGTAAAAAGGAGAGAAGAAAAGTTAAGGCATCAATAGAAAAGAGGTCTACAATTTTTAAATAATTAAGCAAAACCCCTGCAAGGGCAGGTCCTAAAAGGGATGCCATCTGCCAGGAGACCTGAATTAAGCCATTGGCATGGGAAAGCTTTTCCTTCTCTACGAGATGTGGAATTAAAGCATCTCTGGAAGGATAGAAAAAAGCAGAAAAACTTTCTATAGAAAAGGTAATAAGACCAATTATAAAAAGTGAAAATAAGTCCCTTGAAAGTAAATAAAACAATAAAAAAACCAGCAAAAATCTTAAAAAATCAGAGGAAAGCATTATAAATTTTTTTGAAAATCTGTCTGCCAGGATTCCACCTGGGATGGTAAAAATCAAGTAAGGGAGAAAATTTAGGGAACCAAAAATTCCAGTTAATTCAGTAGAACCTGTCTTTTCAAGGACAAGCCAGAGAAGGGCAATATAATAAATTGAATCCCCTGCCTGGGAAAGCACCTGCCCAAAAAATATAAAAGAGATATCTCTATTTAAAAAGATTTTTTTTATCAATCTACCTCAAAGGTGTAAAAATAAGGCGGCTTTCCATAATAATGAAACCAGGCAACATTTTCTTCAACCATATCAAAAGCAAAGAAATATTTTCCTTTTTTATCAGGGAGAGGCAGGAGAAATTTAAAATATTTTGTTTCCTCGGGAAATATTTTCCCATTTTCAATCCCAGCCCTGCCCCAATCTACACCTTTCTTTTCCTCTTCATAAATAAATTTTTCCAGATTTTCAGGCATATCCTCAAAGGGACCAAAAAGCCTGACTCCCAACCTGACTCCTTCTTTCATATTATCATTTAAAATCCAAACTCGGTTGCTTCTATTTTTAACTTTTGCTTCAAACTCCAGTTCCTTCCCCTTTTCTATCTTAAGGGGAGTTTTCTCAAAAATTAAATCATATTTAAAATCTTCAGGTACATATTCATATTTTAAATAATGATAAAAGGTTTCCTTCCCATCTTTTAAACCCTTTTCCTTTAAATATTTTTCATATTCTTTAAAAAAATCCCATATTTTTGGCATAAAAAAATATCTTTTTTCAACTTCCCTCCCTTCCAGTTTCATTATAAGGGTTAGAAAAAAATAAGACCTGTCAAAACCATGCTTGCAATGAATAAGCAAGGGATATTTCAAATTATTATAGAAATGGAAGATTTTTAAAATTTCATACCTTGGAATAACCCTATTTGCAGATAATTTTATATTAAAAAGTTCCACTCCCCTTGCCTTGAGCATCTCCTTTTCTTTCAAATACCAGTTCTTTTTATTTTCACCCCTCAAGTTTATAACGGTGCTTATTTTATACTTTGAAATAAAATTTTCCATCTCTTTTATGCTGGGCTGGGAAGAAGTGTAAATTTCCCTGCCTATAACTTTTCTGGGACTTTTTTGAACAGAAAAAAGGAATGGTAAAAGACATAAAAGGGTAATAAAAAATTTAAATATTGTCATCATTCTCCTTTCTGGATTTTTCTTCACTTTTCTTAATTATCTCTTCCACTTTTTTTTCAACTTCCTGAAGCTTGCTCTGGCAGAAGTTTACCAGTTCCATCCCTTCCTCAAATATTTTTATGGACTCCTCCAGGGGTACTTCACCTTCATCCAGTTTTTTAACAATTTCCTCCAACCTTTTCATTGCCTTTTCAAAGGTTAGCCCTCCTTTTTTGTTATCTGGCATCTTATCCTCCCTTTATAAAGTTCTCCTTCAATATTGTCTCCTATCTTTGTTTGCTCTGAGTCCCTTAAAATTTCCCCATCCTTTCTTAAAATTGAAAAACCCCTCTTTAAGGTTCTCTTTACATTTAAATGATTAAGACCAGATTTAAACTCCTCTATCTTTTCCTTTTTCTGCATAATATAAAACTTTATATTTTTCAGCTTAATTTTAATATTCGAAATCCTTTCCCTGTGGTAGAAGGAAAAATTATAAAACTTTCTGGAAAGATTATAATTAAGATATTTCAAATTTTCTCCTTTTTTAAAAATAAATTTGCTCTGGCTTTCTTTTAACTTTAAATTATAATACTTTATCCTTTCAAAATATTCCCCAACTCTCCTTTTAAGGTTTTTTAAAGAGAGAATAGCCGCAAACTTTTCAATTTTTAAAACTTCCCTTTCCAGTTTTTGAAGGATAAAATCTTCCAATTCATCTTTAAACTCTAATATTTTTTCAAGAACCTCTTCCAATCTATTTTTAATTATCCTGGCAGCATCGGTGGGAGTTGCAGCTCTTATATCTGCCACCAGGTCGCACAAAGTAACATCTATTTCATGCCCCACTGCTGAAAGGACTGGCTTTGGATAACCAAAAATTTTCCTCACCAGAAGCTCCTCATTGAAAACCATCAAATCTTCAAAGGACCCCCCTCCCCTGGTTATAACAACCAGATCCACCTCTTCCTTTTCAAAATAATCTAAACCCTCAATCAATTCATTTAAAGCCCCTTTTCCCTGCATAAGGGAAGGAAAAATCTTAATATGCGTATTTACTTTGCACTCTTTTAAAATTTTCAAAAAATCCTTTATAGCAGCACCTTCCAAAGATGTTATTACTCCAATTCTCTGAGGTACAAGGGGAAGGGGTTTCTTCTTTTCTTCATCAAAGAGCCCTTCCTCCTGTAATTTCTTCTTTCTCTGTTCAAGGGCAAGTTTTAGGGCTCCAATTCCTGCGGGTTCTATTTTCCTTGCCTCCAACTGGAAACTCCCTGAAACTGGATAAATAGTAAGATTTCCTGTGACAACAAATACCCTGCCCTCTTCCACCTTGAAAGGAAGTTTTACAACCATTCCAGCCCACATAACAACTTTCAGGATTGCTTTTTCATCTTTTAAATAAAAATAAAGATGCCCTTTCTGAGAATACCTAACCTCAGATGCTTCCCCTTCCACAGAAACAGCCCCATAGGTATCCTCCAGAAACCATTTTATTTCTTCTACAAGTTCGGAGACCTTATATACTCTATTCATCCACTTCCCTGTGTAAATTTGAAAGAAAAAGGGTCATCCATAAAATTTCAGTATCCCCAAAATAGAATTCAAAAAGCCCACCTAAAGAA
>JBBFMJ010000054.1:8961-9198 GCA_037478515.1 Thermoanaerobaculia bacterium | reverse complement strand
GGAAAAATTGGCTTTTTTTTTGTCAAGTATCTGGCTCACAAAATTTTAATAAATTAAATTTTAGGAGGGAATTCCTTTAATTAATAATTGTAAATAAGTTTTATCTAACATACGGATAATCCATAAGGATAAGAAATATCATAAATTAAAAAAAATTAAGGCAAATGAAATTTAAAATTAAGGGAAAAATATCTCTTGACAACATACCTAAATTTGGTTATGCTTAAAATGTAATGA
>JBBFMJ010000054.1:0-8951 GCA_037478515.1 Thermoanaerobaculia bacterium | reverse complement strand
GAGATTTGTTTCTAATTTTTCTATCTTTTTAAAAAGGAGGATGTATTATGGGTTTTTTGTCTAAAAAATTCAAGGTTTTGGTTTTGGTCCTTCTTTTCCTCTCCACCACTGCATTTTCTCAGATAATGAAGGAAAAGGTAAGCTACTTTGACAACATTGCCTTCAGGGATTTCACCCTGGGAGTTAAAACCCAGCCCCAGTATTTACAGGATGTGATAAATCAAATACCAAACAGAATGGAATGGAAGGCATTCACCACAAAATTCCCACAGGCAGAAGTTTACATTGATCAGTATACTGGTATGCCTGCACTGGTAAATAACATTTCCATTCCCTGGGTTTCTGGTGATCCCTTCAGCCCCACTCAAATAAGTACTATGGCTTTGAAGGCAAAGAAATTCATCAGGGAAAACATTGGCATCTTTCCAAACCTTCCAGTGGACAATCTGGTTTTAAATCAGACAAGGTCTGGACCCTTTGGGGAAGATGGATATCTCTGGTTTGTGGATTTTGATGTGGTATATCAGGGGGTTCCCATTGAAGGTGCCAGGGTGGTTTTCAGATGCAACCATGGAAATCTGGTTCAGTTTGGTGTAGAAGGTATTATGCCAATGGCAGACAAGATAAATGTCCTTTTGAATCCAAATCCCTCAATTGATAGCCAAGCAGCCCAAGAAATTGCCTTCAACTATGCTGGTGGTTTCAATCCTAAGGTTGATACCATTATAAATCAGGGAACCTTAAAATTTCTCCCCCGCCTTATTGGAAATGAAACAAGTGGAACTTTTATTTATCCCCTGGTCTGGGAAGTTGCCTTCCAGAGGGCAGGCATAACTGGAACCTGGACTGCCTATGTAAATGCCCACACGGGAGATGTTTTATCCTTCTGGGATAATAATAGATATGGTACCATCCAGGGTGGTATTTATCCCATTTCTCCAACCAAGACCTCTGAAGTCAAAAGACCCTTGCCCTATGCAGACCTTGGCTCCTCCAGATATTCAAATTCTGGTGGTGGTTTTTCTGTCACCTCTGCAACCACTTCGACGCTTGCTGGAAAATATGTAAAGATTTCAGATAAATGTGGAACAATTTCTTTATCTTCAAGCACTTCGCCTTATAATCTGGACTTTGGTTCCTCTTCAGGGACTGACTGCACAACCCCTGGAATTGGTGGAGCTGGAAACACTCATTCGGCTCGTTCCTGCTTCTACCATGTAACCAATGCAAAACTAAAAGGTATGAAATGGCTCACCTCCAATACCTGGCTAACAGGACAATTAACTGCCAATGTAAATATAAACCAGACCTGTAATGCTTACTGGAATGGTTCAACAATCAACTTTTTTAGGTCCGGTGGTGGATGTGGAAACACCGGTGAAATTGCAGCCATATTTTTACATGAATTTGCACACGGGCTTGATTCAAATGATGGTTCTCCATCAGGGGATTATGCCACTGGGGAGACCTATGGTGATACCTATGCAGCACTTTTAACGCATGATTCCTGCATAGGACCCGGCTTTTTATCCTCAAACTGCACCGGTTATGGGGATTCCTGCACTTCCTGTACTGGTGTAAGGGACATTGACTATGCAAAACACTCCTCCGGTACAGCCCATACAATTTCAAATTTTGTATTTTCAAAGTGCCCCACTGATTCATCTTATTCAGGTCCCTGTGGAAAGGAAGGGCACTGCGAGTCCTATCCACTTTCAGAGGCAATGTGGGACCTGGCTGCAAGGGATTTATATAGCCAGCTGGGAGACATTGATTCTGCCTGGTTTGTATTTGAAAGATTATTTTTCTTGACCAGACCCACCTCTGGTTCTGGTTATTCCTGCAATACCACTACAAAGACAGCTTCTGGTTGCTCCACATCTAACTGGCACCAGACATTTCTGGTTGCCGATGACAATGATGGAAACTTATCCAATGGAACTCCCCATGCACAGGCAATTTATAATGCCTTCAACAGACATGGAGTTGCCTGCACAACTTCAACCCAGACAAACTATGGTTGCTCTGCAATTTCTGCACCTTCACCAACAGTTACGGCTGGAGATAGCCAGGTTACCATAAGCTGGTCAGCAGTTACCGGTGCTTCAAAATATTATATTTTAAGAAATGACCTTGGCTGTTCTTATGGTTATGTAAAGATTGCAGAAACCACTTCCACTTCTTATACAGATACAGAGGTTGGAAATGGATTTACATATTATTATAGAGTGGTAGCAGTGGGTTCTTCTGCTGCCTGTATGTCCAATCTTTCTGCCTGCAAACAAGCCACACCTGCGGGTAGTACAACTACTTACACAATAAGTGGTACAGTTACTTCTGGTGGTGCTGGGCTTTCTGGTGTAACTGTTACTTGTGGAAGTGCAAGTGGAACAACAGATACTTCTGGAAATTATACTACTTCAGGCCTTGCAAATGGAACATATACCTGCACCCCAACAAAGAGTGGCTATACCTTTACACCAGCTTCAACTAATGTAACTATTAGTGGTGCCAATGTAACTGGAATTAACTTTACAGCCACAGCCCAGTCCACAGATACCCAGCTTACCTCTGGTGTTGGTGTCTCCGGTTCTGTTGCAAAGGGTGAATGGAAATACTACTATATAACGGTCCCATCTGGTGCCACTTCCCTTGTCATTGCCACCACCAATGCCACTGGCGATGTGGACTTATATACACAGTACAATGCAAAACCCACATCATCTTCCTATGCTTGCAGACCATATACTTCATCTGGAAATGAGACCTGTACGCACTCCAATCCTTCTGCTGGAACCTGGTGGGCAGGGGTATATGGATACGCTGCTGGCTCCTATACAATAACTGCAACAGTTACCACTTCAACTACTACATATACAATAAGCGGAACAATAACTTCAGGTGGAACAGGTTTATCCGGTGTAACAGTTAGTTTGACGGGTGCTGCATCAAAGACAACAACAACTGACACATCTGGAAACTATTCCTTCACTGGACTTGCAAATGGAACATATAAAGTTACTCCTTCAAAAACAGGTTGCACATTTAGTCCATCTTATATTGATGTTACAATCTCCGGTGCAAATCAGACAGGGAAAAATTTCACAGCCACCTGTACTACCAGTGATGTACAACTTTCAAATGGTGTTGGCTACAATGATTCAGTAACTCAGGGTGCCTGGAAATATTACTACATAACAGTTCCCACCGGTGTAACTTCCCTTGAAATTAAGACAACCAATGCTACCGGTGATGTGGACTTATATACTCAATACAATGCAAAACCAACTTCTTCTTCCTATGCCTGCAGACCATATACATCTTCTGGAAATGAGACCTGCACACATTCATCACCTTCTGCTGGGACTTGGTGGGCAGGTGTATATGGATATGCAGCTGGCTCTTATACAATAACTGCAACTTATACAACTTCAAGTGGCGGAACAATCATTCAGGCAACTTACAATTCAACTTATAAAGCACCTATGTGTTCCAGTGTTGGGGCTGGTTGTGAAGCCACCTCTACACTTTTGAAATGCAGAGATAGCATTGGACCCGAGCCAAATCAACCAAATACAATAAATGGCTCCTGTGCCGATGGAACCTCTGGAACCTGCTACAGCGACGAATCCATTGAGTCCATTAAAGTTGCCACAACAGATGGCCAAAACCTTGCAGTGGGAAAGACAGTAAATGTAACAGTTCAGGCATACTGCTATGGAACTGCTGACAGGGTTACACTCTTCTATGCCACAAATGGAACAAGCCCCACCTGGACCAAGGTGGGCTCCACCCAGACCTGCTCCAGCTCTGGCCTTAAGACCTTCACCTGGTCTTTGACCCTCTCTGGAACTGCTGGCTCCACCCAGGCAGTAAGGGCACAGATAACCTACAATGTAGATCCTGGAACAACTACCTGCTATACTGGCTCTTACAATGACAGGGACGACTTAATCTTCAAATTGCAACAGTGAAGAAAATAGCAAAAATATTTCTTTTAGCCCTCGCACTCCCCGCCCTCGTGGCGGGGAGTGGTTTATTGGTTGAAAAAAAGCAACCCTTTTATAAACAAAATTTCAAATTTGTATCAAGACATCAAGGGAAAAATGCAGTAAGCTCAGTCATAAGAAATCCAAATTTAAAAAATGAAGAAAATCAAAAATTTTTTGCTTCCTGCACTCCACAAGTAATCTTGACAGCCGGGGTTCCCTATACAGGCGATACATCCAGCGAACCAAACAGGTTTTACAATGATGCATCATCCAGCCATTATGACTATCCTGGCCTTGACTGGCTTGAACAGGGACCTGAGGTTGTCCATCAAATTACAACCACATCCACCTGTGATTTAAGAATACATATAGACCCTGATCCAAATTCTTACCCGGATCTGGATTTGATTTTAATTGATGGAAGTGGTGGCTCCTGCGATACTGCAAACTGGTTTCTTGCAGGGGACCATACAATAATTTATCCAGATGCCCCTGCTGGAACCTATTATATTATTGTAGATGGATATACAAAAGAAGATGCAGGACCATACACCTTATATGCTGCCTGTGCAAAGGATCTTCTCATAATTGATGCAGATGGTTCAGGGACATCCGGTCCCACACTCTGTGGGACAAGTTATTGCACAGATGTTTGGGCAAATTCCACTTATGGCTCAAATTATTTTTACAAAGCAGCCATTGATGGAATGCCTTCTCCTCCTGTTTATACGAGATGGGATAAAACTGCTAATGGAGGGAAACTTCCCCCAGAGAATCAAATTTATAATGCAAAATGGATTTTATGGTTTTCAGGAAGGGCTTGGGGGGATTCAGACCCCGCTACACCTCCAAAAATTTTAACTTCTGATGATGAAGAGGTGCTAAAAAAATATTTAAACCTTGGTGGAAGGGTTGCAATGATTGGGCAGGATATCTTATGGGATTATACAGCAGGGGTAGATGGACGCCTGTCTGATGGAAGCATTTTAAATGATTATTTTCAAATAAATGAAGTCTATAATGATATATGGAGCTCCTCTGAAGCATTTATCTATTCAACTTGCAATTCAACCTATGCTTCAATCCCAATCTGGGGTGTGCCCGGAAATCCCTTAGGTGATAACTTTGCCTGCGATACTTACCTTTATCTTTTTTGTGCTTTTACAAGTGGTGCGCCATTTAATTCATATATTGATTCAATTTATTCAAGGTACGGGGAGCCTGCCTTTGACACATATTATAAATCAACAAATGATAAAACAACTCTTCCTGCTGGCATAAGGTATTCTGCCTTTTTAGGGACAGTAGACTGGTTCAAAACCGCCTTCTTTGCCTTTTGTCCTGAGACAAATTACAGGACGGGAGACACCACAACGGTTATTACTAAATTGAGGGCACTCCTTACCAGGATATTTACCTGGTTTGAAGAGGATGATACAACTTTAAGGGGATGGGGACTGGATGCTTATGCTGATTTTGACGATACTACCACTGGAAACGGAAATGGAATTCCAGACCCTGGGGAAACCTTTAACTTAAAATTTGGAGTTCAAAACAATTCTGGTTCCCCCGTTGCCTTAAAAGCTTACGAGGGATTTGAGGACTGGTACACAGACCTTCCAACCCCCTGGTGTAATGATTTGGGAATAATTCAACCTGGAAGTTATTCAGAAGTAACTTTCCAGATGACCCTTGATGCAAATACACCTATTGGTTATAGGTTTACGCCGCTTATAAATGTTTCAAGTTATATAAATGAGAAATTTGAGGCAGCCGATGGTTTTGATTTTGATGGATGGATACACTATCCCATAAATGGGACAACGGACTGGGTGTGGACGACTGCCCAATCCCAGAGCCCAACCCATTCCTGGTTTGCTGCGGATGTAGGTTCAGTAAGTGATAAAGCAATTGAAAGTCCGATAATTTATGTAAATAACCTCACAACCTTATCCTTTTATCACAGATATGCCTTTGAGGGCTCTGCTTTAAATTGCTATGATGGAGGAACAATTGAATATTCAACAGAGCCAAATTTTAATAATTGGACAGTAATACCAGATAGTTGGTTTGTCCAAAATGGTTTCAATGGAACTGCAGTTTCTACTTATGGAAACCCAATTGGAGGTAAAAGGGCATACTGTGGATCTCTTACAACTTGGACTCAGGTTATAATAAATTTATCAACCCTTGCGGGAAAAGAAGTTGTAATAAGGTGGCATGAAGGGGATGACAATTCTACTGGTTCAACAGGATGGTATATTGATACAGTTTCAATTTCAGAGACCTACAACCAGACAGCGGGTTTTGGTGTTTTTGTAGGCCAGCCAGATGTACTTCTTGTAAAGGATGAATACTGGCTTCCCAATACCACTGCTGTGGATATGTATGAACAGAAAATTAAAAGTATTTACAATCCTACAAAGGGGAGAAATTACACTGCTGCTGTATGGGATACCTCAATGTTTGCAGCACCAACTTATGAAACTTATGGACTTCCAAATGACTGGATGAAAAATTACCAGTTTGTTATATGGTTTACTGGCTTTGACTTTGCATATACACTCCTTCCAGATCCCTGGGAGCAGTATTTAGGGATAAATCCAGAGGATGAACTTTCATACTTTTTACAAAATAAATATACAGATACAGGGGATGCTGCACGGCTTATACTCTCTTCTCAGGACTATTTCTTTGAAAAATATGATGGAAGAAATACACAATTGGGTCAAAATGATTTTGGAAGGGCTTATCTTTCCGTGGACTATGTCACCCAGGACTATGTAAAAGATGCCTCTGAAATGGTTAAGGGAAGAGATGGGGTTTATGCTTCAGAAAAAATGGTTATGGGTTTGAACAATGGTCCCCCCACAGGTGTTTTTAAAAATTATGCTGATATGATTTATGCCGATTTTTCTCAAGATGGAACCCAGCTTATTTTTTCCTATGCAACCCCCACTGCATTTTCTTCCACTGGGAATTTAAAAAAGGACAGGGGCTCAAAATTTATATTTATGCCCTTTGCTTTTGAAAACCTGCAGGATGGTCCCCCTGATGGATTTCCTTCAAAGAAGAGGTTTTTAGAAAAAGCAATGTGCCAGATGCTTATGACCTCCTCTTCCCAGTATCCCCCCTGTGGTTATTATCCACCAGCGCCAATGCCAGATGTTACAATTTATGGCTATAAAGTAGAAGGAGAAATAGCAAATTTTTACTGGGACCCGGTTCAATTTACCAATTGTGCAGGCGAGCCAATTTCTGGAAGGTATAGAATCTTTGGGGCTTTGAATAACCCAAACAGGAGCAGTTTTTCTCTAATTGATACCACTCCTACAAGTTATTATACAAATTCCACCACGGTCCCTGCGGGAAGTTGCCTTTATCTGGAATTAAGGGACTATGTAGATGTCTTTGACAGACCTTCTGCCGCCTGCCCGTAAAATTTTTATGTGAATTTTAATTTACAGGTGACCATTGCAGTTCATTGAAAGAATAAAATATGTAGAGGCTGAACTTGCTCAGCCCGGTTATTTTTCGGGTCGAGGAAGCTCGACCCCTACGAAAAAATAAAAAAATAAAAATATTTGTTATAATTAAAGATGTCCATTTTATTCATTTTATTGATTGTATGTCCAAAACCAAATAGTGAAGATGTACTAAATTATTTAAATTCTTTAAAATCAGAAGAAGAAGTATATCAATCCATAAAAGAATGCCCCATTCTTTTGCTTGTAAAGGAAGGGGTAGCCCGTCTTTACAGTGAAGAATACCTTGAAGATATAGCAAAAGAAGGGGACTGGTACATTAAATATCTGGTAGTCCCAAAACTTAAAAACCAAGAATTGCTAAAGGAGATTTATACAACGGAGACGGATAAGCTTTTAAAAGAGGAAGCCATAAAATATATAAAAGACCAGGATTTTTTAAAAATTATAGCAAGAAAGGATAAAAATCTTTTTGCCTTGCCAAATATAGAAGATGAGGAATTTTTAAAGGAACTGGCAATTGAATTTCAGGGGGAAGAAATTGGGAAAAAAGCCCTTTATTTCATTGAAAATCCTTCTATTTTAAAGGAAACTTTGAGGGATTTGAAGAATAAGGATTTTATGGAAATTGTTTTCTTGAAATTAGCAGGAACTCCTTATGTCAAAGAAATAGTTTTAGGAAATTTTTCTGAGGAAATTAGAAAGAAAGCCATAGATTATCTCGATGAAGAAACTTTAAAAGAACTGGTTTTAAAAGTGGACTTTCCTTTTAAAAGGGAAGGAATTTTAAAGATTCAGGACCAAAAATTTTTAATGGAGTTTTATAAAACCACAGATGTTCTGGAATTAAGGGGCTCCTGCCTTGAAAACATTAAAGATGAAGAATTTTTGAAAAAAGTTTTTTGGGAGTTTCCTGAACTTAGAGATCCTGCTTTAAAAAATATTGAAGATGAAACCTTCCTTATGGAAAATTTTGATAAATTTTCAGATGATTTGAAAGGAAGGGCAATTCTTAAAATAAAAAATCAAGAATTTTTAAAGAAGGTCTTTAAAGAATCTCAAGATGAAGAACTGAAGGAACTGGCAATAAAAAGAATATTTGATAATAATTTTTTAAAGGAAACTTATAAAGAAGAAAATTCCAGAGATATAAAAAAGGCAATTCTATATAATTTAAATAGAGGGGAGCAGGAATTTTTCAAAAGGGTTGCCCTTCAGGAAAAGAGCAAATATTTAAAGGCAGAGGCCCTGAAATTTATTGAAGATGAGGGATTTATAAAAAATGTTGTTTTAAAGGAAGATTCTTATTATGTAAAACTGGAGGGGCTTAAAAGATTATCAAATCAGGAAATTTTGAAGGATTTATTTGAAAGAGAAAAGGAATGGTTTGTAAAGGTTTATGTGCTGGAAAGGATAAAGAATAAGGATTTTTTAAAGGAAAAGGAACTTTTAGAAGAGTTGAGGGGGGATGAAG
>JBBFMJ010000053.1:0-9274 GCA_037478515.1 Thermoanaerobaculia bacterium | reverse complement strand
CATCAAAGCCCAATCCTCCTTAAATTCCCCGTATTCTTTTATTTTTTCATAAACAGGGGTCCCAGGAAATGGGGTAAATTTTGTGACATTTAAATCATCAAAGGGATTTTCCAGAGCAAATCTTATAGTTTTTTCAATGGTTTCCCTTGTTTCCCCTGGAATCCCCATCATAAAAAGACCCTTTACCCTTATCCCATTCTCTTTTATTTTTCTTACTATCTCTTTAATTTTTTCAATTTCTGGCTTGGCTCTATGGGGTTTGAGGAGTTCTTCATCACCTGATTCAACCCCTATGTTTATCATCCAGCAACCTGCTTTTTTTAAATTTTTTAACACTTCATCATCTAAATGGTTTGCCCTTCCAATACAATTAAAGGTAATCTTTAAATCCTCCTTTAAAATTTTTTCGCAAAATTCTAATACTCTATTTTTATCTAAAAGAAAATTATCATCATAAATATTTATATGTCTTATCCTGTAACTGCTTTTTAAAAATTTAAGGTGCTCAATTAAATAATCTGAGGAATGGGCTCTGAAAGTAGGACCAAAGACAGACCTATCACAATAGGAACAATTGAAAGGACATCCCCTGCTGGTCAAAAAAGTGGTGGAAGGAGATCTGGGATAGTTAAAAATGGGGAGCAAATATTTTTCAGGAAAGTTTTTTAGTTTATGGTAAGCAGGAAAAGGGAGGGCATCTAAATCCTCGATTAAATTTCGCCTGCCTGTAAATAAAACCTTACCATCTTTTCTTAAAGCAATTCCTTTCACCTTTTCTTTATCTTCAAAGGTCAAAAGCTGATGGATTGTCTCCTCCCCCTCCCCTACAACTATATAATCAATCTCTTTAAAATTTTTTAAGATCCTTTCATAAATGGAAGTAGGATGGACACCGCCAAAGATTACCTCTATTTCCTTAAAATTTTCTTTAACCATTTTTGCAATTTCCAGTCCATCAAAAAAGGAAGAGGTGGTGCAGGTAATTCCAATATGAGTAGGGCTCAATTCCTTTATTTTTTTTAATATATCTTCTTTTTTTTCTGGATAGGCATATAAGTCCAATATTTCATTTTTTATATTTCTCTTTTCCAGATAGGATGAAAGCATCAGAAGTCCATAGGGGGGCATTATATTTGCAATCCTTGTAATATCAATATCCTTTGAAAGCCAGTTATACCCCTGAGGATGAATAAAGAGGATAAAGGGTTCTTTCATAATTTCCTTAAAACAAGAGAAGCCACTGTAAAATAAATAAATATTCCCGTTCCATCTATCAAGGTGGTTACAAAAGGACTTGAAGCAACTGCTGGATCTACTTTTATTTTACTTAAAAATAGAGGAAGCAAGGCACCTATTAAATTAGCAAAGATTATAATTAATATTAAACTTACTGAAACAATCACCCCTATTACAATCCCCTGCCAAGTAGCACTTCTTATAAACAAAAAAATACTTAAGGTAGTGCCCAGAAGAAACCCTATTAAAAGTTCTTTAAAAAAAATTTTAAACCAATCCCTGGCATCAATTTCTTTAAGTGCTAGTGCTCTTACAATTAAGGTCGCCGACTGCGACCCAGTATTCCCACCAGAACCAATTAGCATTGGAAGGAAAAAGGAAAGGGCAATTATTTTATTCAGTAAATTTTCATAATGGGCAATCAAGGTAGAGGAGAAAAAATAGGCAAATAAAAGCAGAAAAAGCCATATAACCCTTTTTTTAAAAAGGGTCCAGATGGAGGTTTTATCATAGGGAAGGTCCAGAGGGGCAACTGCTGCAATCCTTTGAATATCCTCTGTGGCTTCTTCTTCTGCTACATCCAAGATATCGTCATGGGTTACTATACCAACCAGAACTCCATTGGAGTCAACCACGGGAAGGGCAATGAGGTCATATTTCTTCATCATTTCCACTGCCTCCTCCCTGTCCTTATAGGCAGAAATAGCCACAAAATTCCCATCCATTATCTCTTCAATTTTTTGTTCTGGCTCTGCAAAAATAAGCTCCTTTAAAGGTATATCATCTATCAATTTATAATTATCATCTACAATATAAATTCTATCAATAGTTTCCTTGTTTTTTCCAGAAAGGCGGATTTCACAGAGGGCAGTTTCAACGGTTACATAGGGTTTCAAGGCAACATAGTCCGGGGTCATCAACCTCCCCACTGAGTCCTCAGGATAGCCAAGAAGTGTTCTGGCTTCTTTTAAATCTTCAGGGGACAAAAGACTTAAAAGATTTCTTGTAACTTCTGCTGGCAGTTCTTCAAGAAGGGCAGTTCTGTCATCAGGGGGAAGGTCCTGCAAAATCATCTTAATATTTTCGTGTGTAAAGGTCTCCAAAAGGTTCCTTTGAGAGGTTATATCCAGATAGGAAAATACTTCTGCTGCCTGCTGCCTTGTAAGTAATCTGAAAAAAATCCCCTGCTCTTCTTCATCCAGTTCCATCAAAAGGTCTGCCACCTCAGGGGCTTCCCAGTCCTTTATTCCTTCTTTTATTTCAAGGAATTTTTTTTCTTTCAAAAGTTCTTTAATATCAGGCAGCAAAAGTTCTTTTAGCATATTTCAAACTTCTCCTTTTCCATTTTAGATAATCTATTATTTTACTCTTAAATTTTAATTTTTGCACCACCGAGGGAATTTCATAAAATTTATGGCTAATTATAACCATACCACAACCTGCTTTGAGTGATAAATAAGCCCTTTCAGAAATACTTCCATAAGAAGATAATGCACCCATTTCCAGATCATCGCTTATTATCAAGCCATTATAAGGTTTTATTTTTTTTATTATCTTTTCTGAAAGGGAAGCAGGAAAATTTTCATCAAGACATTTATAAATACAATGGGCAACCATAATCATTGGAGAATATCCCTTTAAAAATTCAAAAATTTCTATGTGCTTTTTTAATTCCTTTTTATCCAAATTTACAACAGGAAGTTTAAAATGGCTATCCACCTCTGATGCACCCAAACCCGGATAATGTTTTATACACCCAATAATCCCTGCCCCTCCCAAACCCCTTAAAAAGGCAAATCCTTTTCTTTTCACTTCCTCTTTATCCTTTGAAAGTATTCTGCCTTCCAAACCCGTCCCTTCTTTCACAGGTCCTAAATCCACACAAGGGGCAAAATCCACATCAATTCCTAAACCTTTCATTTCCATACCCCACTCAAAAGCCATCCTTTCAATTTTCTCCTCTTCCCACTTTCCATACTCTTCTGCTGGTGGAAGTTCACCCAAAATTTTTTTTAAACGATTTACCCTTCCCCCTTCCATATCAACAGCAACAAGGGGTTTACCTTTTATTTTTTTTATTCTTTTGCAGAGTTCCTTCAATTCTTCTCTTCCTTCAACATTATCTGAAAAGAGCAGAACCATTCCAGGGGGGTATTTTTCAAATACTTTAAAGGCATCTAGAATATCTTTTTGGGGGAAACCTGCACAAATTAAACTACTTAAATTTCCTTTTTCCATTTTGCAATTAAATTTAGTGCTTCCAGAGGTGTGAGTTCTTCAATTTTTAAATTTTTTATCTCTTCCAAAACAGGGCTTGAGGGCTCAAAGAGAAAGAGTTGCTCAAATTTTGTTTTTTTTATATTTCTATCTTTAAGCAAGTCCGCCTTTTCTAAGACTTTTAAAATTTCCTTTGCCCTTTCAATGGCACCATCTGGTATCCCTGCAAGGCGAGCCACTTCAATCCCGTAAGACCTATCTGCTGCCCCTTCTATAAGTTTATGCAAAAAAATAATCTTTTCTTTATATTCCTTCACTGCAAAGGTCCTGTTTATAACCCTTTCCAGTTCCCTTTCTAAATTTGTGAGTTCATGGTAATGGGTTGCAAAGAGGGTAAGCCCTCTTTTCCCTTCTACATTGTGTAAATATTCAACTGTTGCCCAGGCAATGGAAAGCCCATCAAAGGTCGAAGTTCCCCTTCCCACTTCATCTATTAAAATCAAACTTTTATCTGTGGCACTCCTTAAAATCCTTGCCATTTCAATCATCTCCACCATAAAGGTGGATTCCCCTCTATATAAAAAGTCAGCAGAGCCAACCCTTGTAAAGATATGGTCAAAGATTGGAACACTTGCTTCCTTTGCAGGGACAAAGGAGCCAATTTGTGCAAGCAAACATATAAGCCCCACCTGTCTTAAATAAGTGGATTTTCCACCCATATTGGGACCTGTAATTATCATTATTTGCTCTTTTTGGGCATTTAAAATACAATCATTTGGAACAAAGGGCAAAGGCACAAGTTTTGAAACCACTGGATGCCATCCTTCAATTATTTTCAATTCCCTTTCCTCGGAAATTTGAGGAAGTGTAAAACCTTCTTCCTCTGCCACCTTTGACATAGAAAGAAGGGAATCCAGTTTCCCAAGGGCATTGCTGAAATTTAAAAGATAGGGAATTTTTTCTTTAATTTTTTCCCTTAACTGTTCATAAATTTTCAGTTCTATCTCAATAATCTTTTCCTCTGCCCCTTTTATCCTTTCTTCCAGTTCCTTTATTTGGGGAGTATAATACCTTTCAGCATTTACCAGGGTCTGTTTTCTTATGTAATTTTCTGGAACCTTTTCCACCTGCCCTTTTGAGACCTCAATAAAATATCCAAAGACCTTATTATATTTAATCTTTAAAGTGGGAATCTTCAGTTTTTCCCTTTCCCTTTTTTCAAATTCAAAGATTGCCTTACTGGAATTATTTTTTAAATCCCTCAAATCATCCAGCTCTTTTGATACCCCATTTTTTATAAAATTTCCCTCCTTGTAAAGAAACGGAATATCTTCCTTCAATATTTTTCTTACCTCTAAAATCTCCTCTGGCACATCCTTTAAGTCATCTAAAATTTCTAAAAGCAAAGAAGGGATATCCCCTGAAAAAAGATTATTTATTTCCTTTAATTTGAAAACTGCCTGTCCTAAGGATAAAACTTCCCTGGGATGCTCCCTGCCCAGTTCCAGTTTTCCAAGGATTTTAGGAATATCTGGGGTATTTTTTAAAATATTTTGTAAATTTTTTAAAACATTTTTATTTTCAAGGAAAAAAGATACAACTTCCTGCCTTTTTAATATTTCTTTCTTTTCTTTTAAAGGATGCTCCATCCACTCCTTTAAAGTCCTCCTTCCCATAGGGGTCAAGGTCTTATCAAAAAAGTTAAAAAATGCCTCTTTTCTCTCCCCTTCCAGGGTTTTAAAGATTTCGAGGTTTCTTAAAGTGGAGGGGGGAAGGACTTCACTTTCCTCATAAATTATCTCAATTTCCCCAAAGGTCTTTGGAGGTTCCTTTAGTGTCTCTTTTACATATCTAAAAAGGGCTCCAAGAGAGGGGATAAAGCCATCTTCCATATTCAGTCCCCTTAAACTCTGGACCTTTAATGTCTTTAAAATCTCCTCCTTTGCAATGTGAAAATTAAAATAATCAGAAGGAAGACAATTTATGGAAATCCTCTTTGGTATAATTTCCTCAATCTTTAAACCTTCTGGAAAAAGTAACTCCTTAACGGGCTCATTTTGAATAAAATCCTGCAGTTCTTCCCTTTCCTTAAATTTTATAAGTTTTAACTTTCTGGCACCAATATTTAAAAAAGCCAGCCACCAGTTTTCTTCAGAATAATAAAGGCAGGCAAGAACCCTCTCCTCCTCTTCAATGGAAAGCCCAGGAGTTAAAACCTGAACAATTTCCCTCCTCACAATCCCCCCTTTTCCTGGCTCTTCCATTTGTTCTGCAAGGGCGATTTTTTTCCCTGCATTTAAAAGTTTGGGAAGGTAATTTTCAAGGGAATGGTAAGGGATACCACACATTGGGATTTCCCCATCCCTTGTTGTCAGGGCAATTTGTAAAAGGGGGGCGCATTCTATGGCATCTTCAAAGAAGAGTTCATAAAAATCCCCCAGTCGGAAAAGGAGGACACAGTCCTTTGCCTTTTCCTTTAAAGAGAGGTACTGCTTCATCACAGGCGTAAAATCACTGCTCACAATAAAAGTTTAATTTACTTTTTTAATTTAATCAAGTTTTAAGGAATCTTGCTGTTTTCAGGAATACTGGAACTTTTTGGTACAATCAAAATCCCGTCTCTAATGAAAAAATCTTTCCCATCCATATTTTTTATATTCTTTTTATTCCAGAGGACTGAATTTTTGCCAATGTAAGTATTTTTATCAATTATGGCTTTTTTTATTATGCAGTTTTCCCCAATTCCCAAAGGTCTGCCCCCGAGTTCTTCAGAATAATAGTCATTCCCCATAACTATGCTATCCTCTATCTGGCAATTTTTACCTATCACAGATCTCAAACCAATTATGGAATTTTTTATATGGCTTTCTTTTATAAAAGAACCTTCAGCAAGGAGGACATCCACCATCTGACAGTTTTCAATTTTAGAGGTTCCTAAAAATCTGGGATGGGTATAAAAGAGCCAGTTTGGATCATTTAATCTGAAAGGAGGGTTTTTCTTTGTTAAAATTATATTTGCCCTGTAATAATTTTTTATGGTCCCCACATCTTCCCAGAAACCGTCAAATTTATGACATTGTAAAAAAAATCCTTTCTCCAGTAAATGTGGAAGCACATCTTTTCCAAAATCCCTTAAACTTTTATTCTGTAAGATCTTTTCCAGGACATCTCTTTTAAAGATATAAATCCCCATACTCACGAGATTTTTATCAGGCAAACCCTTCAGAATCTCACCCTTTGGTTTTTCTATGAATTTAATTATTTTTCCAAACAGATCCACTTCAGCAACTCCATAGTCCTTTACTTCTTTTTTATTTTTATAGGTACAGGCAACGGTAATATCTGCCCCTGATGAAATATGGGTCTTTAAAAATTCCCTGTAATCCATCCTGTATATGTGGTCACCTGCAAGGATAAGATAATTTTCAAATTTTAAACTCCTGAAATGCCTCAAATTCTGCCTTACAGCATCAGCAGTTCCCTGATACCAGTCCATCTCTTCAACTGTTTGGCTTGCAGCCAGTATATCCACCCATCCCTTTGAAAAAAGGTCAAATCTATAGGTCTGGGCAAGGTGTCTGTTTAAACTCTCTGAATTAAACTGGGTAAGGACAAAAATCCTGTTTATATCCGAGTTTATGCAATTGGAAAGAGGGATATCTATCAATCTCAAATATCCCCCAAAGGGAACTGCTGGTTTTGCCCTGTGGAGGGTCAAGGGAAAAAGGCGGGTTCCTGCTCCACCACCTAAAATTATTCCAATGGTATTCATAAAAAAATTCTAACACATTTTTCTATTTAAAGAGAACCTCTCCCGTCATCCTTTCAGGTTTTCTTATTCCCAATAAATATAGTAGGGTTGGAGCCAGATCTTTTAAAGAACCTTCCATGGCTTTTGAATTTCTATACCTTTCTGAAAATAAAATATAAGGAACTGGTGTGATGGTATGGGCTGTGTGAGGAGTGCCATCCTCTGCTATCATCTCTTCAGCATTTCCATGGTCTGCTGTAATTATGGCTTCCCCTCCCAAATCTTCCAGTTTTTTTAAAATTCTTCCCAAACAGGTATCCACGGTCTCCACTGCCCTTATGGCAGCTGGAAGTATTCCAGTATGCCCCACCATATCACAGTTGGCAAAGTTTAAAATTATCACAGGAAATTTTTCCATATTTTTTAGAACCTCTTCTGTAACTTCAAAGGCAGACATCTCTGGTTTTAAATCATAGGTGGCAACCTTTGGAGAAGGCACCAGAATCCTTTCTTCCCCTTTAAATTTTGTATCAGAACCTCCATTCATAAAAAAGGTAACATGAGCATATTTTTCTGTTTCTGCAATCCTTAAATTTTCCAGATTATTCTTTTCCAGTACCTCCCCAAGCAAATCCTTTATTTCCTCTGGAAGAAAAAGAACTGGAAGGGGAAAATCCTCGTGGTACTGGGTCATTGTTAAAATTTCTACCTTTGGAAAGGGGTTTCTTTCAAAACCTTCAAAATTTTCTTCAAAAAAAGCCCTGACAATCTGCCTCATTCTATCTGCTCTGAAATTGAAAAAAAGGAGCCCATCCCCATCTCTGATGAGTTTATCCTCTTCTGTCAGAACAGAAATAGGAAGCACAAATTCATCTCCTATATTTTCTTTATAGGAATTCTCCACTGCTTTTTCTGGCTCCCTGGTTTCTTTCCCTTCCCCCTTCACATATAAATCATATGCCTTTTTTGTCCTCTCCCACCTCTTATCCCTGTCCATTGCATAATATCTTCCTGTGATGGAAGCCAGTTTAAAGTTTTTATAATTTTTTAAGAAATCCAATAGCTCCCTTATATTGGAAACCCCGGACATAGGTGGAGTATCCCTTCCATCCATAATGGCATGGACAAAACCAGACATTCCATTTTTGGAGGCAATTTCAATCAAGCCATAGAGGTGTTTCTGGGCAGAATGTACTCCACCATGGGAAAGGAGACCAAAAAAGTGAACCCTTCCATTGTTTTCCTTTACCTTTTTGAAAAAATTTAAAAGATTTTCATTCTTTTCCAGAGTACCCTCTTCAATGGCTTTAGAAATCCTCACCAGTTCCTGGTAAATTACCCTTCCTGCTCCAATGGTTAAATGCCCCACTTCTGAATTTCCCATCTGCCCTTCAGGTAGCCCCACTGCTTCCCCTGAACATTTTAAAAAGTTCCACGGGAAATTTCTGTAGAGTTTTTTTAAATTTGGGGTATCGGCTAAAAAAACAGCATTCCCGGGATAAATCCTTCCAAGCCCGTATCCATCCAGTATTATTAGCATTTTTGGAAAACTTTTCATATCTTCTCCTTTTATTTTTCTTCTAAATATATTCCCCTTTGAATTACTTCCTTTGGTAAAACAAAGGAGTATTCCTTTAAATTTCTTATAAGATTACTCTCCTCCTCTTTCCTTGAAAAAAAAGAAATTGTATCATAGGCACAAACCCTGCTATTTCTTATCTGCCATTCTCCCACCAGGACAAAATCTTCTGGAAATCCACCAAAATATTCAAAAATTTTCTTATAAACCACCATAACTTTTACGCTATTTCTCTTTAATTTATCATTAAGAAAATCCAGAGTATAAGATTTTTTTAGCATTCTTTCAATAATTTCCACATCTCCAAGCCCCCAGATATCCAAGATCTTTTCCTTAAAATAACATACAGCCCCAATATCATTTACAGCCACCCAGTCATCTTTATAATATTTTTGCAAAAATTTTGCCATCTGAATTTGCTGTTGATAGATATTTTTGGATGCCAGGGGCAGGTCCTTTAAACCATTATAGGACCTGTAAAGGAAAGGAAA
>JBBFMJ010000052.1:0-9401 GCA_037478515.1 Thermoanaerobaculia bacterium | reverse complement strand
TAAGGCAAAAGGGATATTCTCAAATAATTTAAAAGATGATGATATTAAAAAAATCAAAATATTGATAAATTATCCAATCAAATTATTTTTAAGGTTTTTGGCACAAGCCCCAAGACAAGCCCCTACGAAAAATAATATTTTTGCCATATTTTATGGTTGACCCTTGTAGTTGCACATTGTATCTATTGCCCCAACGCGAAAAAAAATTTCATTTGACAAGGGGAAAAAATTTTTGTAGCATAATTTGTTGTGAAAAATATCACACTGGATCACTGGGCATTGTTTTTGATGATTTTTCTATCTTTCCTTCTGGGAATTTTTATAATTGCCTTCTCTTATATCTTTGGAGCCAGAAAGCCCAGCAAAGAAAAACTAACCCCCTATGAAAGTGGAATGCCTCTCCTGGATGAATCCAGAAAAAAATTATCCATTAAATATTTTATAGTAGGTCTTATGTTTTTAATTTTTGATGTGGAAGTGGTGTTTTTGTATCCCCTTGCCACTTTGAAAGAGAAATTTGAAATTTTTATCTTCCTGGAAGTTTTCTTTTTCCTGGCAATGGTAATTTTTGCCTATTTTTACCTTTTAAAAGAAGGTGGTTTTAAATGGGAAGATTAGAAGGGCTTCAGGACTGGGAAGTTAAGGCAAATGATTTAATTAAAGCATATCCAGATAGGAAAGCATCCCTTCTGCCCCTTCTTCATCTTTCTCAGGAATTCTGGGGGTGCATAAATGAAGATGTCATTGACCTTATATCTAAAAAATTAAAACTTACTCCTTCTTATGTTTATGGAGTTGCCTCTTTTTATACAATGTACCATTTTGAAAGAAAAGGGAAGATACATATAAGAATATGTACTAATGTATCCTGCCAGATTAAAGGGGCAGAGGAAATTTTAAAAAAATTGGAGGAAAAACTGGGTATAAAGGAAGGCGGTGTCTCTGAAGATGGTAAAATTTCCATTGAAAAAGTGGAATGTCTTGGTGCCTGTGATAGGGCACCAGTGGTTATGGTAAATGACCATTATGAAGGTCCAGTGGACCTGGAATGGGTTGAAAAAATAGTAAGCCAATGATGGAACCCATACTGACCAAATTTGTAAGCGACCCAGAATCCTATACTTTAAAAGGTTATTTAAAAAACTGGGGCTTTGAGGGTTTGAAAAAAGCCCTGAAAATGAAACCAGAGGATATAATTGAAGAGGTAAAGGCATCTGGTTTGAGGGGTAGAGGAGGGGCTGGTTTTCCCACAGGACTTAAATGGTCATTTGTTCCAAAGGACTTTCCAGGTCCAAAATATATTGTAATAAATGCAGATGAAGGGGAACCAGGAACCTTTAAAGATAAAGTTATAATTGAAAAAGAGCCATTTATGCTTTTGGAAGGAATAGCCATTGCTGCCCTGGCAATTGGAGCAGAAGATGCCTTTATCTATATAAGGGGTGAGTTTGTGGAGGGGGCAAGGGTTCTTGGGAATGCCATAAAGGAAGCTGAAGAGGAAGGTTATTTAGGGAAAAATTATTTAAATAGTGGTAAAAATTTATATGTCAGGATTACCAGAGGTGCAGGGGCATATATATGCGGGGAAGAAACTGGGCTAATTGAATCCCTCGAAGGAAAGAGAGGTCATCCTCGCCTCCGCCCACCCTTTCCTGCCACAAAGGGATTTTTAGGAAAACCCACAGTAGTAAATAATGTGGAGACCTTATCCTGCCTTCCCCATATCATTTCAAAGGGAGCTCAATGGTTTTCCAGCATTGGTTCCAATCCAAAGAATTCAGGGACAAAACTTTTTCCAGTTTCAGGGGATGTAAAAAAACCAGGGGTATATGAAGCACCCTTAGGGATTCCTTTAAAGCAACTTATTGAAGATTATGCAGGGGGTTTTGATGGAAAGCCCAGGGCAATAATTCCTGGTGGTGTTTCTGCCCCTGTTCTGGATGAAAGGGATTTTGAAATTCCAATGGATTTTGATTCCCTTCTAAATGCTAAATCAATGCTTGGCTCTGGCGCAATAATTGTTTTAAATGAAAAAAGATGTCTTTTCAGGAGTGCCTTGAGAATTGTTTCCTTTTTTGCAGAGGAGTCCTGCGGTCAATGCAGTCCTTGCAGGGAAGGGACCAGATGGCTTGAGCTTATTATGGAAAGGATAAGGGAAGGGGAAGGAAGGGAAGGGGATCTGGAACTTATGAAAGATATTGCTTCAGGTATGATAGGAACCACCATCTGTGTTTTATCCGATGGATGTGCTATGTCTCTTTTGTCCTTTATTGAGAAGTTTGAAGAAGAATTTAAAATGCACATCGGAGAAGGAAAATGCCAAAACTGGTAATAGATGGGATACAGGTAGATGCCCCTGAGGGTTTAAATTTAGTGGAAGCAGCAAAGCTCGTGGGGATTAAAATCCCTACTTTCTGTTATCATCCAGCCCTTTCCATTGTGGGACAGTGCAGGATTTGCCTTGTGGAAGTGGAAGGGCTTCCAAAACTCCAGCCCGGTTGTGCTACTTTTGTAAGGGAAGGAATGGTGGTCCATACAAACACTGAAAGGGTAAAAAAGGTGAGGGCTCAGGTTATGGAATTTCTGCTCATAAACCACCCTCTGGACTGCCCCATTTGCGACCAGGCGGGGGAATGTGACTTGCAAGATTTCTGTGAAGAATACAGTTTTCCAAAGTCCCGTTTTTTAGAGAAAAAAAGGGTATATGAAAAAGAACAAAGGAGAGCAATAGGTCCTTATGTATTTCAAAATCAAAATAGGTGTATCCATTGTTCCCGATGTATAAGGTTTTGTGAAGAAATAGCCCAGACCTCAGAGCTTACCTTTGCAAAAAGGGGACACAGGATGTTGGTGGACCTCTATTCTTCAATGACCCTATCCAATCCCTGGTCCTTGTGCACTGCAGATATATGCCCTGTGGGTGCTTTAACTTCCATCCCTTTTAGATTCAAAGAGAGGGTCTGGAACCTGGAAAGGGCACCTTCCATCTGTCCCCATTGTGGGATTGGATGTAATATTTATGTTTTTCACAGAAGTGGAAAGGTTGCAAGATTTCTTCCCAGATTAAATGAAAATATAAACCACTACTGGCTCTGCGATAAAGGAAGGACTTCCTTTGACTGGATGAATGAACCCAATCATTTTGAGTTTCTGGTGGATGGCAAAATATCAAGTTATAAAGAGGCAAAGGAAAAATTTAAAAAAATTTTAAAGGAAAGTAAAATAACAGTCCTGGTAAATCCCTTCTGCTCTCTGGAAGAACTCTATCTTTTAAAATTGAAATTTCCCTCCCTTTATATTTTAAGACCAGAGACAGAAGAAAGAAGGATAAAATCAAAATATGTTTGGTTGAAATCCAGAAACCTTGCACCCAATTGCAAGGGAGCTGAATCCCTTAAAATTCCTTTTTACAATGGTGAGGAGCTGGGAGATGTATTTTTAATTTACAATCCTTTGATAAAATTGCCAGAGATAAAGGGGAAAGTAAGGATAATAGATACAAGGCACAGCACCCCTTATGATGACAAGGTAGAACTTTTGATACCCTCTGCTCTATTTTTTGAAAAGGAAGGTACCTATCTTTCTGAATATGGTTTTCTGCAGCACACTCCAAGGGTTTATCCTTCTCCACTGGATCTGCCTTCAACTTTTGATTATTTAATTGAGTTTTTTAAAGAAGAAGACCCCTATCCCTTTGAAAAAATTGAGGATTGTTTTCTATCTATCGGGATTTCAGGTGGGAAGGGGTATGATAAGCTGCCCTTGAAGGTGGAAAAGGTATGACAGCCCTTATTCCTTTTATAGTTATTTTAATTAAAATAGGAGTTGTGATAGGGGGAGTTTTAACGGTGGTGGCTTTTATGACCTGGGTGGAAAGGAGGGGTTCTGCCCTCATTCAGGATAGATTGGGACCAAACAGGGTTGGTCCTTTTGGGCTTCTACAGCCCGTGGCAGATGGATTAAAATTTCTATTTAAAGAAGAGATAATACCCCTTGAAGCAGATAAAATTATTTATCACATGGCACCTTTGATGATCTTTACCCCTGCCCTGGCAATCTTTGCTGTAATCCCCTTTTCAACTCCTTTTGAAATTTTTGGTTTAAAAATTGAGCCGCTTATCTCTGATTTAAATTTTGGAATTCTCTATATAATTGCCCTATCCGGCATCTCTGTTTATGGAATAGTCCTGGCTGGTTTTTCTTCGGGTTCAAAGTATCCTTTGATTGGGGCTTTAAGGTCTTCTGCTCAACTTATCTCCTATGAGATACCTATGTCCCTTTCAATTTTGTCGGTCCTTATTGCTTCTGATACTTTTTCTTTAAAAGGAATAATTTCTGCTCAGAGTTCGGTAAACTATGGTTTTATACCAAACTGGTTTGTATTTTCTCAATTTATTGGTTTTTTTGTATTTTTAATTGCAATGTTTGCAGAAACCAACAGAATCCCCTTTGACCTTCCAGAAGCAGAAGCAGAACTGGTGGCAGGATACCATACAGAATACAGTTCTATGAAATTTGCCCTTTTCTTTTTAGGGGAATATGCCCATATGATCTCTGCCTCTGCTTTAATTACCGTCCTCTATTTTGGCGGGCATACCATACCTTTTGTTAATTTAAGTGGATTTGGAGGGGCAATCCTTGGATTTATCTCTTTTTCTTTAAAAACTGGCTTTTTCCTCTGGCTTTTTGTATGGGTAAGGTGGACCCTTCCCAGATTTAGGTATGATCAACTTATGGCACTGGGCTGGAAGTTTTTATTCCCTTTGAGTATTTTAAATTTTGTCATTACAATTTTTTTTAAATGGGTGAACTTATGACAGCTAATGTCCTTTTTTACATATTCTTAATTTTAACCTTGCTTTTTGGCTTGTTTGTGGCTCTCTTTCGCTCTCCCCTTTATTCTTTGCTTTCCCTTTTAGGTGTTGTCTCCTGCCTTTCTGTCCTCTTTTATTTTTATGGTGCCACTTTCATAAGTTTTATTCAATTGATTGTCTATGCAGGTGGAATCCTGGTTTTATTTTTATTTGTAATTATGCTTCTCAAACTCCAGCCAGAGGAAAGGGGAGGGGAACATCCTCTCTTTAAAGTTTTGGCTCCCATACTCTTTTTTGCTTTTACTACTGCTGGAATTTCCATACTCTTTGTCCATAGGATAAAACCAGTGGAGTATAAATTTTATGTGGAAATGGATGAATTTTCCTATAAACTTTTTACTGATTATGGGCTTCCCTTTGAAGCCATAACCCTTCTTCTCCTGGCTTCAGCAGTGGGTGCCTTTATTATTGCAAAGAGGAAGATATGATACTGGAAGGACTTATCTTAAGCATATTTTTATTTGCCCTGGGAACTTTCACTTTTCTTTACAGGAGAAATTTAATATTGATGTTTTTGGGAATTGAGCTTATGCTTAACTCTGCAAACCTTGCCTTTGTGGTATTTTCAGCCAAAAATAACAATTATGAAGGTCTACTCTTTGTACTGTTTTCCATTGGAATTGCAGCAGCGGAAGCAGCAGTGGGACTTGCAATCTTTATCTCTGCCTATAGAAGCTTTAAATCCGCTTACATTGATTATTTTAAGATTTTGAGGTTTTAAAGTGAAAACGATAACTCTTTTAATACCTCTTTTCCCGCTCATTGGTTTTTTGCTGAATGCTTTTTTTGGAAGAAAACTTAAAAAGGAATATGTTTCTTTAATTGGTGTTGGTTCCGTGGGTCTTTCTCTTATCCTTTCTTTATATACCATTTTCTTTTATCTTTTCAGTTCCTATCCGCAATCTCTGGATTTTAAATATTATCTTCTCACGGATTTCTATGGCTTGAAAATTGATTTTGGTATCCTCATTGACCCCTTATCAGTATTTATGCTTTTCTTTGTAACCTTTGTGGGTTTTTGGATACACCTTTACTCCATAGGTTATATGGGAAAGGAAGAAGGATACTCAAGGTATTTTGCATACCTTAATCTATTTATGTTTTTTATGCTTATCCTTTCCCTTTCCAATAATTTTGTCCTGATGTTTGTGGGATGGGAAGGGGTTGGGCTTTGCTCCTACCTTTTAATTGGTTTTTATTTTAAGGAAGAATGGCCTTCCAATGCTGGAAGGAAAGCCTTTATTGTAAATAGAATCGGGGATTTTGGATTTCTTTTAGGACTTTTTCTTCTTTTTTCAGAAAAAGGAACCTTTTCTTTTGGGGAACTTTTTTCGGGGGGTGAGATTTCCTTAAAATATGCCACTCCCATTGCACTTCTTTTATTTTTAGGTGCCACAGGAAAATCAGCCCAGATTCCCCTTTATGTTTGGCTTCCAGATGCTATGGCAGGTCCTACCCCTGTCTCAGCGCTTATACATGCTGCTACAATGGTAACAGCAGGGGTCTATATGGTTTCCAGGGCAAATCCAATCTTTGAAGCAAGCCCCACTGCTTCCTCAGTGATTATAATAATCTGTGGTCTTACTGCCTTTTTTGCTGCAACTATGGCAACTGTCCAGAGGGATATTAAAAAAATCCTTGCCTATTCCACAATTTCCCAGCTGGGTTATATGTTTATGGCAACTGGTGCCCATAAATACCACTTTGGGGTTTTTCATGTCTTTACACACAGTTTTTTCAAAGCCTGTCTCTTTTTAGGTGCTGGTGCCCTTATCCACTCGCTTCACACCAATGATATATTTGAAATGGGTGGTATGAAGGAAAAAATGAAAAAGACACACTGGACTTTTCTCTTTGCCACCCTTGCAATAGCAGGGATACCTCTTTTTTCTGGATTTTTCTCAAAGGATGCAATTTTGTCTTCTCTTTTTATGGAAGCCCAGCATAAAAACTGGGTCTATATATTTTATGCCCTTGGTCTTTTGACTGCTCTCCTTACTTCATTTTATATGTTCCGGCTTTATTATATTGTTTTCTGGGGAAAGCCCAGGTATAAAAATGAACCCCACCATGAAGAAAAGGTTATGACCATACCTCTTGTGGTTCTGGCAATTGGTTCACTGATAACTGGGTTTTTAGGAATACCCGTGGAAGGAATAAATTTAATAAATAAATATTTCCATCCCTTTTATGGAGAACTTACAGAAAGCCATCTCTCCCATTCTGTTGAAATAATTTTAATCCTCCTTTCTATATCTGTGGCTCTTTTAGGATGGAGGGTTGCTTATGTTTTTTACAAAAAGGATGAGGATTTTGTGCTGGCTGACAGGTTAAAAGAAAAATTTAAAGGTCTTTATAAATTGCTTTTTAATAAATACTGGGTGGACGAGTTTTACCATTTAACCTTTGTAAAACAATTTATTTTAATTTGTAAGATTTGCTATAAGTTTTTTGATGAAATTTTAATTGATGGATTTTTGCTTGCAGTGAGTTTTATTTTACAAATGATTGGTGAAATTTTAAGGTTCTTTCAAACAGGCAATGCAAAAACCTATGCTGTTTATATAATTTCAGGTATAGTGGTGATAATATGGCTAATATTATAATAAATCCCACCCTTTCCCATTTGATATTTTTACCCCTTATAGGGGCTTTAATTCTTTTGCTTTTGCCATTAAAAAACAAAAAGGTTATTCACCTTTTTTCCTTTATTTATTCTTTAATTCCCTTTCTTTATTCCCTTCTAATTTTTATAAAATTTAAATCAGAGGGTGGAATCCAGTTTGAAGAAAAACAGCTCTGGATAAAACTCTTCAACATTTATTATCACCTCGGAATAGATGGAATATCCCTTTTGCTTGTTACCCTTACCTGTTTTTTAATTCCCTTGGTATTTTTATCTTCTTTTAAGTATATTCAAGAGCACCTTAAAACTTATTATATTTCTTTTCTTATACTTCAAGCAGGGGTTGTGGGTTCCTTTGTGGCACTGGATATGTTCCTTTTTTATGTCTTCTGGGAACTTATGCTCCTTCCAATGTATTTTATAATTGGAATCTGGGGAGGAAAGAGGAGGATTGAAGCAGCCATAAAATTTTTAATCTTTACTGCCTTTGGTTCCTTTTTGATGTTTCTGTCAATCCTTTATTTGGTTTCCTTCAAATATTTTCAAGAAAATATATTAACCTTTGATATATTTTCCTTTTACAATATCCAGCTTCCCCATCTGGCAGGGGTTCTCTGTTTCTTTGGCTTTCTCTTGGGTTTTGCAATCAAAGTGCCAATGGTTCCAGTCCATACCTGGCTTCCAGATGCCCATACGGAAGCCCCAGCAGGGGGTTCAATTATCCTTGCAGGAATCCTTTTAAAACTTGGAACCTACGGACTTATAAGATTTTTAATTCCAATATTTCCAAAAGTTTTTTATGATTATATACCCCTTCTTTTAATTTTATCTGTAATTGGAATAATTTATGGGGGTTTCTTAAGTTTTGCCCAGGAGGATTTTAAAAAACTCATTGCCTATTCCTCTGTTTCGCATATGGGTTTTATAACACTTGGGATTTTTTCTTTGAATTTTTATGCTTTAAACGGGGCAATTCTTCAAATGATAAACCACGGGCTTTCCACTGGGGCTCTCTTTTTAATGGCTGGAATGCTCTATGAAAGGAAACATACAAGGATGATGGAGGACTTCGGGGGAATTGCAAAAGTTATACCCACCTTTACTGCCTTTTTTATATTCATCTCCTTATCCTCCATTGGACTTCCAGGCCTCAATGGTTTCTGGGGTGAATTTCTGATCCTCCTTGGAACTTTTCAGGAGTATAAAATTTTTGCAATCCTCGGTGCTACGGGAGTAGTTTTATCTGCCGTATATCTTTTAACTGCCATAAAAAGGGTGTTCTTTGGAGAAATAAAGTTCCCTGAAAATGAGAGGTTTAAAGATATGGATTTCAGGGAATGGGTTCTCCTTATCTGTTTTGGAATTCCCATTGTTTGGATTGGGATATATCCAAAATATTTTCTTCTTAAAATTTCTCCAGCCCTTGAAGGATATTTAAATATGATAAAGGGGTTTTTGAAATGATGGAAATAAGAGCCCTTTCCACAGAAATCTTGATGACCTTTTTAGGTTTTTTTATTATTCTAATTCAGGCATTTTTTCCAAAAATAAAGAAAATCTTTGTGCCTTTAATTCTCATAACTTTAATTTTTTCTGCCTATTTAACAGTTGAAAAACCAAAGGGCTTTTTCTTTTATGACGTCTATTATGTAAACAGTTTTTCGCTGTTTTTCCAGATTGGAATAATTTTTGCCCTTTTTATAACAATTTTAATTTCCCAGTCCCTTCTTAAAAGAGATGGACTGGAAAGGGGTGAGGTTTATAGTTTTATATTATGGGCATCGGTAGGGATGTTTTTGATGGCTTCCTCCGATAATTTGATTTTAATTTTTGTGGGTTTTGAACTTTTATCATTGAATTTATATGTACTAACTGGGTATTATAAAGAAACCCAGGCAGCC
>JBBFMJ010000051.1:0-9453 GCA_037478515.1 Thermoanaerobaculia bacterium | reverse complement strand
TTTCTAAATTATGATCATCAGTATGCATTTTAAAATTCTCTACTCCTCCTAATGCATCTAAAACAGAATTAAAAGCTTTTTTCCTTAAATCCTCGCTTATGAAATTATTTATTTTTTTAATTTTATTTATACTTCCGGTTTTTCTCTTTGCTCAATTTACAAAGGTTGTAGCCATTGGGGACAGTTTATTTGCTGGATTTGTCTCAGGTGGTCTTATGGTGGATTATCAAAAAAACTCCATCCCAGCCCTGGTGGCAAGACAGGCAGGTATAACTGATTTCCAGCAACCTCTAATTTCCTATCCTGGAATCCCAACCCAGCTGGAACTTAAATCTTTAAGTCCTTTAACCTTAGCGCCAATTTCCGAAGAGCAGGGTCTTCCTTTGAATTTGAATTTACCAAGGCCCTATGACAATATGGCAGTTCCAGGCACAACTCTTTATGATTCTCTTTATACCACCACTGGGGGAATGCATGACCTGATTTTAAGAGGGCTGGGAACTCAGGTGGAGCAGGCACTATCTTTACATCCAGATTTACTCCTTTTATGGATTGGAAACAATGATGTTTTGGGTGCTGCCCTTTCAGGAACACCCATTCCATCAGTTACCATAACCCCAAAGGAGACCTTTGAAGCCCTCTATATCCAGCTTTTAAATATGATTGAAAGTGCTGGTGTAAGTATAGTGGTGGTTTCAAATATACCTGATGTGACAAGCATACCCTTTGTCACTACCATTCCACCTTTTATTATCAATCCCTCAACGGGCCTTCCTGTCTATGACCAGAATGGAAACCTCATTCCCTATCTGGGACAATCGGACACTGGTTCTCCCTTTGTCAGTTTGGATTCCTATATACTCCTTACCGCAAAACAATATATTTCTTTAGGTTATGGAATACCGGTGGAACTGGGTGGTACAGGACAACCGCTCCCTGATTTTACCGTTCTTACCCCTGGTGAGGTAGCCATAATTCAGGAATACCTGCAATATTTCAATAATGTTATACATAGAGAAGCCCAGGCCAAGGGTTTTGCATTTTTCGATGTATATTCCTATTTTAATAAAATAAAGGACGAAGGAATAGAAATTGCTGGAATGCATTTTACTTCAGATTTTTTAAGCGGAGGACTTTTTTCTTATGATGGTGTCCACCCCAATGCCTTTGGCTATGCATGTCTTGCCAATGAATTCATCAAAACTTTAAATTCCCACTATGGATTTAAATTTCCTCAAGTGTCAATATCTCCCTTTGCTTTTGAAACAACCCCTGCCCTACCCATCACTTCCTCTTCTAAAATTATCCTTGAGGATTGGGAAAGATGGCTTTCCCTCTTGGTTGGGAAGAATTTTCTCTGGGGAAATAAAAGGTTTTAAAAGCCTTTTGGGGCAATATGCCCTTCAAAATTATTTAAAATTAAGGGTTATACGAGACCTATAGGGCTAAAAATTAAACTCCGCTTGACAAAGGGGTAATTTTTATGGTAAAAAACTATTTAGAATGAATTATTTTTCTATATTATGGAGCCTAAATTTTACTGGTGGGGGTTCAAATGTTAGGTATATTTGGTAAGAGAAGTAAAAATGTAGTAGGTGTGGATATAGGATCTTCTTCCATAAAGATCCTGGAACTTAGGAAAAAGGGAGATGAATTTTATGCCGAAAAAATTGGTTTTTCTCCCCTTTCCAGTGAAGCAATAGTTGAGGGTGCCATAATGGATGCTGCAATGGTTGTAGAGACCATCTCGGGGCTTTTAAATCAACTTAACATAAAAAATCCCAATGTAGGAATTTCCATTTCCGGGCATTCTGTTATAATCAAAAAAATTTCTCTCCCCATAATGTCTCAGGAAGAACTGGCTGAGTCAATAAAATGGGAAGCAGAGTCCTATGTCCCCTTTAACATTGAAGAGGTAAATTTAAGTTATCAGTATTTGGGGGATGAGCCCGATGGGCAAAATATGTCCTTACTTCTGGTAGTGGCAAAAAAGGATAAGGTGAGCGATTACACCAGCGTTATAAGCCAATGTGGTAAAACCCCTGTGCTGGTGGATGTGGATTGTTTTGCTCTACAGAATTGTTTTGAAGCAATTCTTGGGGTTCCCTCTTCAGAAAAGGTTGCCCTGGTCAACATTGGAGCTTCTGTTATGAATTTCAATGTCCTCATAGATGGACAGTCCTCCTTTTGGAGGGATATAACTTTTGGTGGGAATCAGTACACAGAAGCCATTATGAAAGAGTTTTCCCTAAATGCTGAACAGGCAGAAGCTCTTAAAAAAGGTGAATCTGTAGCTGGTCACAGTTTTGAAGAGGTCATTCCCATATGTAATCTTGTAACAGAGGAACTCTCCAACGAACTCAGGAAAACTCTGGATTTCTGTTGTTCCTCTCTTCAAATTGAAAAAATTGACAGGATAGTACTATCCGGTGGCACCAGTAAAGTGGTAAATCTGCCAAGTTTGGTTCAACAAAAATTACAGACCCCTGTGGAAATATTAAATCCCTTTTCTCGAATAAAATATAATGAATCGCTCTACGATCCCGCCTGGGTAAATGATATTGGCCCTGCTTTTGCTATAGCTACAGGGCTAGCAATAAGAGAGGTAGGAGACTGATATGATTAAAATAAACCTTTTACCTGAAGCAAAGGTTGCACTGGCAAGAAAACCAGCTGTAGTGCCTGCAGGTATTCCTGCAGAAAATTTAAATAATTACCTCATCATTGGTTTTCTTGTCCTGGGTTTAATTATTGGGGGGTATCTTTGGTTTTCTCATCAGGCAAAAAAATCCAAACTTGAAGCCAAAGTTCAGAGTGCCAGACAGCAGGCAGAAGCTTTAAAACCCTTTATTGAGCAGGTAAACGATTTTGAAAAAAGAAAAAAAGAACTGGAAGATAAATTAAAACTCATAACTGATTTAAGATCCAATCAGGAAGGACCTGTCCATTTAATGGATGAACTGGCATCGCTTATTCCAGATCTTCTTTGGCTTACCAGTCTGGATTTGAAGGGCAATACCATGGAAATCAAAGGAAATGCCTTCAATCCCAGTTCCATTGCAGAGTTTTTGCAACGCCTTGATGAATCTCCCTACTTTGATGAACCATCCCTTAAAGAGATGAAAGAGAGCAAGGATTTCAATACCTTTTCACTGACAGTAGGTTTTAGTTTTTCCCCCAAACAAGAAGCTCCAAAGAGTGAAAAGGCATCCTAAGGAGGATAACTATGGCTTTTAAGACAGGATTGGAAGGAAAACCTTATTATTTTGGATTGGGGATAGGAATAGTTATTTTTCTGGCATTAGTCATTTTGGTCTATCAACTTCCTGTGAAGAAATTAAAGGATGAGATCTCCAAACTGGATAAAGAACTACAAAACCTGACCACGGAAATTCAAAAAGGTGAAGAAGCCAGAAAAAAGCTGGGAAATCTTCAAGAAGAGGTGGCAAAACTGGATAAGAAACTGCAAGAATTATTTATAATGCTTCCCACGAAAAAAGAAACCCATGTGATACTAAAAAGAATAAAAACCCTAGCAGAAGAAGGGGATTTTAGTTTCAAATCCTTTGTCCCCAGTCAAAATTTTAATGATAGAGAATTCTATTATGAATGGCCCATACAGGTCTCTCTGGAAGGAACTTACCATAATCTTGCAATTTTCTTTGATAAATTAAGAACTCTTCCCAGGATCATAAATGTTTCTGATATGGATATAAAAGCTATCACCAAAAAAGGATCTGATAGCACCATTTCCACAAAAATAACCCTTTTAAGCTATATTTATAAAGAAAAGGAAGAGACACCCAAAACACCCCAGAAACCCAAGGGAGGGAAAAAATGAAATATATTATGTGTCTTTTTTTGATTGTTTTTTCTGTTTCTCTTCTGGCTCAAGCTCCAGAAAAGGAAAAGAAAGAAACTTTGACAGATCAGGAGATAGAAGAAATTATTAAAACAGAGATGGAAAGTGCTGGTGGTAAAAGTTATTTTTATGATCCAAAAGGAAGAAGGGATCCTTTTAAATCTCTTTTAGTGGGGAAAAGGGAAGGGGCAGAGGAATGTGTTGAAGGTACCCTTTGCATTTTTTGGGATGATATTTCTTTAAATGGTATATGGAAAGTTAAGGGTTCCTATGTAGCCCAGATTCTTTCCAAACAGAATGATTTATTTTTACTTAAAGAGGGGGATTTATTATCTGATGGGCAGGTCACCAAGATTACCCTTGACTGTGTATTTTTCAGACAAAAGGTCAACGATCCCACCAAGATAAACCCCTATCAGGATGTAGAAAAATGTTTAGAAAGCCCAACTTCAAAATAAAGGGAGGATTGAATATGAAAGCCAGATACCTTTTTTCATTTTTGCCCGTATTGATTTTTTCTTTAGTGCTTCAAGCACAACCAATTTTATTAAAGGAGGTAAAAACAGAGGAGTCACAAAAGGATTTTATCTTTGAGCTTCAGGCAGATTCTGACCTAAACTACACTCTATACTTTGATGAAAGTCAGAAATGGCTACTGGAAATCCCAGACACAGTTCCTTCTCCACAAATTCCTTCTGAACTCTCTTCTTTGAAACTGTCAGAACCCATAAAAATTAACTTTGTCAATGGAGGGATTACCATTTCCCTGCCTGCGGAAAGAGAAAATGAACCGGTAATCTTAAAAACTCAGAAAGGATTAAAAGTGGTCCTTCAGGGGTCTTCGGAAAGGATATTAAAAAAGGTGGATATTGATTTTGAAAAGGATCTTCCCGTGGTTTTTATTTCAGGCAATAACCTGCCTGACCCCCAGATAAGTTTCCTGAGCAATCCTGATAGGATGGTTTTGGATTTTCCAGATACCATAAATTTAAATAAAAGCTCCAATTTTTTTGTAAATCAACCAGAGCTAACCAAAATAAAGATTTCCCAGTATAAATTGAAGCCAACTCCTGTGGCAAGGGTTGTGCTTTTCACCTCTTTAAAAGATAAAGAGGGTATAGAAAAGGTTAAAGATGGCTTTAAGATTACCTTCAGCAGGGAAGAAGTGGTGGAAGCTGCTCCAGTCCCCCAGCAGGAAGAAGTTGTGGAAAGCCAGTTTGAGCCCAGAGCCATTTCAAAACCAGGAGTAAAATACACTGGCGAGCCCATAGACCTGGCACTGAAAGATGCACCCCTTATAGATGTCTTAAATACCTTTGCCGAGCTTTCTGGTTTAAATTTTGTGCTGGATCCTGGAGTTCAGACCAGAGTGAGTTTGAGGTTGCAGGGGGTTCCCTGGGATCAGGCACTGGAACTCATACTTAAAATAAATAATTTAGGATATGTTCTTGAAAATAATATAATGAGGATAGCGCCCACCACAAAGCTTGCCCAGGAAGCCCAGCAAAAGAGACAGCTGGAAAAGGAAGAGGATTTAAACCTTCCCATTAAAACCATTATAAAAAGATTATCCTATGCCAGGGCAGAAGAAATTCAGGGAAAGGTTAAAAAAGTTATGAGTGAGAGGGGAGACCTTTTTATTGATGAAAGAACCAATACCATAATTTTAATGGATATTGAAAAATACATCCCCAGGGCTTTGAATTTAATAAAAAATTTAGATATTCCTCCCAGACAGGTTTTGATTGAGGCAAGAATTGTGGAAACCACTAAAAATTTCACCCAGCAACTGGGTATTGTATGGGGTTTTACTGGGGTTGCAGATACAGCCCATGGAAATCCCACTGGATTGAAATTTCCTTATACCTATAATATTTTGGGGGATGTTGCCCTCCCCAAGGGTGAAACAATACTGGATGCCACCTTTGGAAATATTTTAGGTTCCTTTAATCTGGACCTGGCTTTGACTGCAGCAGAATCAGAGGGACTTGTAAAGATTATATCTTCTCCCAGAGTTATAACTCAAGATAACCTGCCAGCAAAGATTCAAAGTGGTGTCCAAATTCCAGTCCAAACCACTGCCAATAATACCTACACTGTAACTTACATAGATGCTACTTTAATGCTTCAGGTAACCCCCCAGATAACGGAAGCAGGTACCATTTCCATGCAAGTGGATGTGAAGAAGAGGGAGCCACTGACTGCCCTTATGGTAACCGGGGGAACAAATGCTCCAATTTCCACAAGAGAAGCCCAGACTAGAATTATGGTCAAAGATGGTGGAACAACTGTCATTGGGGGTATATATCAGATTACTGACAACAAATCTCAGGATAGAATTCCTTTCCTGCATAAGATACCCATCTTAGGAAATGCCTTTAAAAACAAAAACTACTCAAAAAGGCACGATGAACTTTTGATTTTTATAACCCCAAGAATAGTTCAAAACTTATAGGAGGTTAAAATGAAAAGAATAATTATTATTGCTCTATTTTCAATTTTAATGATGGTCAGTTGTACAGATAAAGAAAAAGACCCTTGCCCTGTTTATATAGAGCCAGAGGCAAAGGAATATGAAAATTATCTGGTAGATATATCTCAAGGCATTCCACCTATGATAAAGACTATAAACCTCTATAGCCAATCAAAAAATCCAGATGCTACCCTTACTTCTTTGGATGATGCAAAACTGGATAAAATGGTAACTTACTGGAAGAGGATTGATGGTGGAACTATTGCTCCAAAACCTTTTACCCTGAACTGGACTGTGGTTATACCAGCAGGAGGAAATGCCACTTTAAATAATGTCCCTCTTATGGCTTCAGAACAACTTCTGGAAATGCCCTTTATACAATTGCTCCCTCAGAATGGTGGAAGAGACCCTGAAACTGGAAATATGGTTATAATTTGCAGAGGAGAGACCTATTTTTACTGCCACACCGTTCAGGGATGCGATATGATTGTGGGACCTATGTACACAACCTTTGAATTTTATTACGGAGGTGCAAAATGAAGAAAATTATAATTCTTTTACCCCTTCTTTTCTTTTTATATTCCTGCACTGAAAAACCTGAGGAACCCAAGGAACCTGCTTCCCCAAGTTATACAATTACTCTCTCCCCTTCCACTGCCACTGCCTATATAAATGTTGATGATGTACTCACAGCTTCCGAGGTAGTTGCAATTACGGTAACAATTAAAAAGAATAATATGGTATATACTACCCCTGTACAGGTTACCTTTCAGACCCAGGGTGCCTCCTTTGTAGAAACCATGACCAATTCTTACCTGGCCACTTCAGCTCAGGGAAAAGCCACTGCAACCCTTTATGCAACAGTACAAGGGGTTTATAAGGTAAGTGTTTTTGTGAAACCAGATGATTCAAATAAGACAATAAGTGCCACAGGGGAGTATACATTTATGGTTGATCCTGATCTGAAAATAACAGGAGTGACTCCCAACACCAGTTCCTCTTTAGGTGGAGAACAGATTACCATTACTGGAAATGGTTTTGTTTTTCCTCTGGAGGTATATATTGGAGAAAATAAAGCCACTTATATTTCAAATACCTACAATGAAATTTTAGTCCAGTCCCCAAAACACACTGCTTCCTGTTGTGGGTGCAATGATATAGTAGATGTAAAAGTAGTTATAAATCCAAAGGAAGCCACGGAAAAATCCTATACTTTAAACAAATCTTTTACATATATTTTTGAGCCAGCCAAACCCATTATCACGGGGGTTGATCCAAATCATGGAACCAATGATGGTGGCACACTGGTTACCATTTACGGAGGGGATTTTTACTGTTCAGAAGGAATCCTGGTATATTTTAATACTGCCCCAGCCAGGGTTGTGGAGTGCTATATTAATAAAATCGTAGTTCAGGCCCCACCGGCTTATGATGCAGGGGTTCAAAATTGCAGTCAGGAAGTTTCTATAAGAGTTTTAAATGTTTGTGGTGGTCTGGATGCCACAATTACCGGTGCCTTCAAATATGGTCCAGATATGAAAATTTATGCTGTGGAACCAGGTGTGGGGCTTGCAGGTGGCGGGGATACAGTGACAATTTATGGACAGGGTTTCAGCTGTCCTGTGGCAGTGACCTTTGCTGGAGTAGGGGCTGATGTTATTTCCTGTTCCAATAACCAGATAGTTGTAAGGACTGGTGGAATACTGGAAGCCAATTGCACCAATAAATCAGGAAGTGTGGTGGTGACAGATTTGGATTGTGGAATTTCTGCCACCTGTAACAACTGCTGGACTTATCTGGCTCCAAAACTGGAAATCAGTGGAATTTCTCCCACTAGTGGAGATTATGGGGACGCCATCACCATTTATGGTTATGGTTTTTATCCACCTTTCAGAATTCTCTTTGGAGAAGCCAATTCTTTGGGTTATACTTATGTAGATGATACTCAAATTACAAATGTCCTGGTGCCTCCTTTTTCAGGTAATTATGATACGCAAAACTGTACCGATGCCTTTGGCTGTAATGGTACCAGAAACATAAATACTCCTGTGGATCTCTCAGTTAAAAGTTTAAATACCGGCTGCGAGAATACTTTTAAATCCTTCTATTATGAACCACCTGATACAACCTGCCGTGCTCCCCTGCCAACCTGTTCTATTACCACAAGTGTAAACAATTGTAATGTGACCTATACTGCCAACAATGTCTGCGGAGGAAGCTATACCTGGAATTTTGGTGCTTATCCCTGTGTGCCCACTGGAAATATCCTAACCTGTACTTTTGCTTCCACTGGAACCTATACTGTTTCTGTGGATATAACAAATACTGGTGGAACTGCCTCCTGCAGCCAGGCAGCAACTGTTACAACCTGTCCCTGAGGAAAGTATAAAGGCACCATTGAACCACACATTGGAATCTTTAAAAGAGCAGCTTAAAAAAGCTCCAGCACCTCGTATTTACCTTGAAATTTCAGACAGGTTAAACAAGGAAGGGAAAGGGCTGGAAGCTTTAGAAACCTTAAAGGAAGGAATAGAAAAATTTCCAAGAAATGTTCCTTTACTTGTAACCCTGGGAAAAATTTACTTTGAAAGGAAGGAATTAGATAAATGTATTGAAATTTTTTCTCAGGTCTTAAAACTGGACAGAGAAAATACCATTGCAATAAAATATCTTGCAATGGCATATGAGGAGAAAAAGGACTATGTGGAAGCAATAAAAAAATATAAATTTTTGAGGGTGTTTTTCCCTCAGGATGAACAGTTGCAAAAAAAGATTGAGGATATGGAAATCCTTGCAAATCCACCTTTAAGCTTAAAGGAGAAGAAGCTCTTGAAATTGAATAAATTTTTGGATAAAATAAAAAAGAGGAAAATATGAATTTTCAGGAAAGGTTAAAGGAAACGCTGGAAAGAATACCTGGTGCTCAATCGCTATCGCTTATTGGAATTGATGGAATTCCCATTGAAAGTGTTGGAAAAAGCCAGCTGGATGTGGAAACCCTTTCAGCTGAACTCACCACTTTTATAAGAAATATAAGTATAGCCAACTCTGAACTGAAAATAGGGAAATTGAATCAACTGGCCCTGGTCTGTGAGGATTTTATTCACCTTCTCTTTTC
>JBBFMJ010000050.1:0-9481 GCA_037478515.1 Thermoanaerobaculia bacterium | reverse complement strand
TATATTAACCTTAATTACTCCTTCTCTATAAGCTACATCATCCCAAGAATAGTAATCATTGGTCAATTTATTTAACTGATTTTGCAACTCCTTTACTCTGTTTTCCAGTCTATTAACATTTTCCTTTGCTTCCTGAATCATCTTTTGCCATTCTTCTTTTGTCCTTCCCTTGCTGTCTTTATACTCAGTGTCCAATACTTCTCCACCTTTTGTTTCTTCGCCTTCGGTTTTTTCCTTAATTTGAGGTTGCGCCTCTAAGGTGCCTTTAAGTTTGTCATTGGTTATTTTAGTTCCCTTTTGAAATTTGTATTTCCCTGATTTTTTTGCTGCTTCCACCAAGGGGGAATCCTTTCTTTCCTCCTGTGCCAGAAGAAGAGATGAAATAATCAAAAAGATAAATAAAAACCTCATTTTACCCTCCCATATTTATCTTCTAACCTAACCACATCCTCAAGATGGGGAGTGGATACTTCTATGATATCACATCCTGAGGAAGATTTAAAGCGATGAATGGTTCCCGGTGTTATTCGGAAACATTCCCCTTCTTTCAGTTCCATTTTCTTTAAACTTTCATTTTCTTGAATTTCTAAAATAAGTAACCCTTTAAGGACATAAATAGATTCATCTTTTATTTTATGGAATTGTAGGGAGAGGGATTCACCAGCATTGATATGCAATATTTTTCCAGCATAATGCTCACTTAAGGCAATCCATAACTCCCATCCCCATGGTTTTTCAACCTTTTTTGGAATATTTAAAGATTGCATATAAGACTATCTGGCTTTAATAAACTTATTTCTTCAATAAGGCATTCATTTACTGCTTTAGAAGTGGGAAGGGTCAAGATTTTTTCTGCAATCTTTTTCAAATCCTTTTCTTTAACGGAAATCAATAAACTTTTTACCTCGGGAATATAATAGGGTTCCATAGAAAAATTCCTAATTCCCAGCCCCAAAAGGAGGGCAGCATAGAGCGGATTTCCAGCCATCTCCCCGCAAACTGAAACTGGTTTCTTGCTCTTTTCTCCAAAATCTGCCACCATCTTTATTAATTTTAAAATAGCTGGATGGAGAGGGGTAAATAATTTTCCCACCGCAGGATTGTTCCTGTCCACTGCCAGAGTGTATTGAATCAGATCATTTGTTCCAATGGAGAAAAAGTCCACATAGGGGTTTAAGGAATCCAGAATAAAAATGCTTGAGGGTATCTCTACCATAATACCTATGGGAATCTTTTCCTTAAAGGGTTTCCCCTCTTTTTTTAATTCCATTTTTAATTCTTCAATAAGTTTTCTGGTCTCCAAAACTTCATCCACACAGCAAACCATAGGGAGCATAATTTGTAAATTTCCATAAAGGGATGCCCTGAGGAGGCCTTTAAGCTGTGGTCTGAATATATCAGGAGAGTTAAGGCACAATCTAATTCCCCTCATTCCAAGAACAGGATTGGTCTCTCTCAAATGAAGGGTCTCCTTTGCAAATTTCCTTCCTCCCAGGTCAAAGGTTCTTATAGTAACCGGTAAACCATGCAAGCTCTCCAATACCTTTTTATAATTAAAAAAATGTTCATCCTCGGTAGGCAGATGCGGATAATTGGTTATGTATAAAAATTCTGATCGGTAAAGCCCAATCCCTCTGGCACCATTTTCAATAATTGCCTGGATTTCATTTAAAAATTCTAAATTCGAATAAATTTTAAATTCTACCCCATCCAGAGTTTTATCTTCCAAAGGGATTACTGACCTTTGTTTTAAAATTCTTTCATCATACTTCAATTTTCTTATTTTGTAATCTTTAATTACATTGCTATCAGGGCTTAAAATTATGACACCTTCATTCCCATCAATAATGGCAGAACCTCCATCCCTGGCAGAATCCATAATTCCTTTTACTGAAAGCACAGCAGGGATATGGAGAGCCTTTGCCATTATTGCTGTATGCGAGGTCTCTCCTCCTTCCTGGGTTGCAAAACCAACTATTTTTGGATGGTTAATCATAAGTATATCTGATGGTCCCAGCTCATGGCATACAATAATTACGTCTTCTTCCAAAGAATTTAAAGAAAGATGATCCAGGGACTGTAATGCTGTTAGAATATGTTTTGCAACATCTTCCACATCCTGAATCCTTTCAACAAAATAATTATCCTTTAGGGCTTTAAACTTCTGTTGAAGGCGGAGAAATTCTTCCTGTATAGCCCACTCCGCATTGGCTTTTTCTTTTTTTATTATTTCTGGAACATCTTTAACAAAGTAGTCATCCTTAACCATCTGCAAATGGGCATGGAATATAGTTGAAATTTCAGGAGGAAATATTTTGCTTGCCTTTTTTTCCAGCATCCTAATCTCTTCCTCTGCTTTCTCCAGTGCCTTGAAGTATCTCTGGATTTCTTTTTCTACCTCCGTCTCTTTTATTTTTATTTTAATGACCATTTCCAGGTTTCTATTTAAAATCATCACCTTTCCAATGGCTATCCCAGGGGATACCCCTATACCCCTTTTTTTATTCATTTTCTCCAAACCTCTCTTCTATCAATTTTATTAAAGATTCCATAGCTTCCTTTTCATCAGGACCCTCTGTTATTATCTCTATCTCTTCTCCGTAGGCAGCTGCCAGCATAAGGAGCCCCAAAATGGATTTTCCATTTACTATTTCCCCATTCTTGCCTACTTTTACCTCACTTTCAAAGGTTTTTGCCAGTTCCACAAACTTAGAAGAAGCTCTTGCATGCATTCCTAATTTATTTTTTAGAGTTATTGCTTTACTTACCATTCCATTCCGTCTCCCTGTATCTTTTTATGGATGCTTTTCCTCTTTTAATCAGGAAGGAAGCTACCTCTTGGATATTTTTCATATCCTCTATCTGCAAGCTTAAAAAACTCACCAGGATGGGAAGATTAACTCCTGTGATAACTGCTATCCTTTCAGGCTGAATTAAACTAAACGCTATATTGGAAGGCGTGCCACCATACATATCTGTAAAAAGCATTATATTTTCATAGTCCTTTAATTTCTCCAGCACACTCTTTACTTCTCTTAAAGCCTCCTCCCAGGTATAGGTCCATTTTAAAGGAACTGGGAAAAGGGGAATATCTGAAGATACAATGGTTTTTGCAGAATGTACCAATTCTATAGCCAAATTCCCATGGGTTAATACTAAACCTGCAATCATAGTTCACCCCTTTTTATATCTCTATGAATTAACACTATATTATAACCCATTTTTTCCAAATGCTTTCCCAAGGCAATAGCAATGGCAACGCTTCTATGCATACCCCCCGTGCATCCAATACCTATTGTGAAGGAAAATCTGAGTTCCTTTTGAATTTGGGGAATATAAAATTTTAAAAGCTTTATAATATTATTTAAGAAAGTTTTATAAAACCTTTGCTTTTCAAGGAATTTCTGTACCTTTATATTCTCTCCCGTAAGTTCCTTGAGCTCAGGGACAAAAAAAGGATTTTTTATAAAACGAGCATCAAAAATTATATCTGCATTTGAAGGAAGCCCATAGGAATACCCAAAACTTATTATGGTTATAATAAATTTCTTTCTGTAAGTCTCCGGGTCAAAATAGTTTAAAATGTTTGCCCTCAATTGATGAATATTCATATTGGATGTTTCAATATAAAGATCGGCATATTCTCTTATGGATTTTAAAATTTCCCTTTCCTTCTTTATAGCATCCATTATGGAACAATTGCTCCCTAAGGGGTGAGGTCTTCTGGTTATAGAAAATCTTCTTTCAAGAATTTCGTTTGTGGAATCAGTAAAAATCAGTTTTAAATTGGGCCATACCTTTTTTATTTTATTATAAAATCTTGGAAATTTTTCAGTATATTCCAGAGATCGGGCGTCCACTCCTATGGCTACCTTTTCCAGTTTTGCCGTTTCCTTTAAAAACCTTTCAATAAGGGGCAAGGGAAGATTATCCACGCAATAGAAGTCAATGTCTTCCAGGGTTCTTAAAACCGTACTTTTGCCTGAACCCGAAAGCCCAGTAATTAAAATCCTCAAGGTCTTATTCTTTTTCAACCTCTTTCTCCAGACAGAGCATTTTTTGAAAGGCAATCAGGGACTCCTGATAATCAATTCCAAGCCGCTTTAAAAGAAAAACCTTGACTGCCACTTCAATTATCAGGGCAAGGTTTCTTCCCTTGACCACACTTATATGAAAACAGGGAAGATAGGTATCCTCAAAAACTTCATAGTCCTCAATTTTAAAATCCAAAACTTTATCTTCCTTTTCCAGGTCTTTGAGTTCAATGACCATTTGCACTTCCTTTTCCTTTTCCCAGGAAGAAAGGCCAAAAATCTGGTTTACATTTATAATTCCAATGGACTTAATTTCCATAACTCCACTTGCCCAGTCCCTTCCCACTTCACCAATTATCTCCCCATTTACATCCTTTCTCAAATTTATATAATCATCCCCAATCAAGCGGTGTCCCTTGCTAATGAGTTCCAGGGAACTTTCACTTTTGCCAATTCCAGAGGGCCCTGTAATCAAAACCCCCACACCAAAGATATCCATAAGGGTTCCATGGATACATTTCCTTTCCATAAGATAACGAGAAAGAAAGGACATAGTTTTATTTATAAGAACATTTGAGGGAAGGGAACTTACAAGCAAAGCCACATTTTTATCTTTGCACATATCAACTAAAAAAGGTGGGGGTTTTAAGTTGGAACTGATTAAAATCCCTGGAATCTTAACTTCTAATATTTTTTCAATTCTTGTCCTTGCTTCCTTCTCATCAAGAGTATTTAAGTATTTTATTTCAGAATAACCCATAAGATGGAGCCTTCCTTTAAGCAGTGCATCAATATAACCTGCTAAGGCAAGCCCCACTCTATTTATAAAGGGGTGCTCCACCATATTGCTCAGGGACTCCTCTCCTGTGAGTTTCTCCAGTTTTGTCTCCTTCACAAAATCCTTTTTACATAACAAACTTCTCAAAGAAATGGGAGATATCTTCATAATTTCTTTTCTTCTTTTTTCAAAATTTCCAGAAAATTTTGGGGTGAGGTTGCTGCCTGAAGATTTTGAATAACTCCTGGAATCCTTATGAGTTTGCTTATCTTTGAAAGAAGCTGCAGATGGTCTATGGTTTTGCCTGGTGGAGAAAGCACAAAAAATAGAATTTTAACCAATTCCCCATCAGGGGATGGGAAATATATTCCTTCCTTTTTAATTCCAATAGCCAGAAGAGTATCCTTTAGATTTTCTGATTTACAGTGAGGTATAGCCACTCCCTTTCCCACAGCCGTTGAGCCCAAATCTTCTCTTTTATGTAATAGTTCGGCAATGGGTTCATTCTTTTTTATATATTTATTCTTTTCAAGGTGTTCTTCCAGTTCTTTGAAGACCTCTTCCTTTGTATTCCCCTTCAGGGGAAGCAGTATTAAGGAAGGATCCAGCATCTCTGAAATTTTCATCAAGCACCCAGATTGAGTATTATTTTTCTTTCTTTTTCTTCATAAATAATCTTTAAAGTATCACTGGAGACATCCTTGAAAAGTAAAAAGGGTTTTCTTTCAGGATCAAATTTTGAAATGGCTTCTTCTTCACTCAAAGTTTCAATATCCACCTGATTTAAATTTCTTCTTAAAAACTTTCTTTCAACCCTTGAAAGTTCCTTTTCCAAATTCATTTCCTTTTTATGGTGAGCTTCCCATCTCTTTTTTTCCTTCAATTTTTTTATTTTCTTTGCAAGTTGTGTCTTTAAATGATCTACCGTTTGGATGATAGAATGTTCAATTTGATTGCCCTTTGCCTTTGCTTTAACCCATTCTCCATTGTGAAGAATGGCTATTTCTGTTTCAAAAAGGTGCTTGCTTCCCCTCAGCAAAACCTTTGCCTGCCAGTCTTCATCCTGAAAAAATTTCTGCAATTTTTGCATCCTCTTTTCAGTAAAATTTTTTAAATTTTCTGAAAGATCAAAATTTTTTGTAGAAAATTCAATCATCATAAATCACTCCTTTTTTCTTTCTTTATAACAAGGGATGTTCATCTCTTCCCTGTATTTTGCCACAGTTCTTCTGGCAATAAAAATTCTATGATCCCTATAAAGAAGATCTGAAATCTGACCATCCTTTAAAGGTTTGCTTTTGTTTTCCTTTTGAATTATCTCATAAATAAATTTTTTTATCTCCTCCACTGTAAGCATTTCTCCACTTACAGTTTTTATCCCAGAAGCAAAAAAATCCCTCATAAGAAAAACTCCCGCAGGAGTTAAGATATATTTGTTTGTCACAATCCTCGAAACGGTGGATTCATGAACCCCCACCTCCTCTGCTACATTTTTAAGCAGCAAAGGTCTTATGTATTTAAGCCCTTTTTCTACTGCTTCACTTTGAAATTTTACTATGCACTTTGATACATTCAATAAGGTTTTCCTTCTCTGTTCCATAGATTTGAGAAGCCAGAAAGCAGATTGGAATTTGGCTTCTATAAATTCCTTGGCATCCTTATCCTTTAAAATTTCTTCACTTTTTAACAAACGAAGATAAAATTTTGAAAGTTTCAACTTTGGCAAGCCATCTTCATTTATAATTATTTCAAAATTTTTTCCTTTTTTAAATACATAAACATCTGGTTCTATATACTGGGGATTTTCTCCACTATATCTTCTTCCTGGGTAGGGATCCAGATATTTGAGGGCACTTAAAATGGAAAGGAGCTCCTCTTCTGATATTTTTAATTTTTCCATAAGTCCCCTGTTATCTTTATTCAGGATCTCATCCCAACCTTTCTGGATGGCTTCTTTTAAAAGAGGAGTTTGTGCCTGAGCCAGAAGACACTCCTTTATATTTTCAGCACTTACACCAGGGGGATCAAAATTCATTAAAATGTTTTTTGCAGATTTTAAAATCTCAATATTATAACCTTGCCCTGCCAGCTTCTCCAAGGGCTCTGAAAGATAACCATTTTCATCTAAATTATCTATAAGGTATTCAATTGCCTCTTTCATCTGAGCCGATAAATCCAAAAGGTTTAATTGCCATATAAGATAATCCTGAAGCCCCATCTGGGGACAGGGGATATTTTCAATATTTGGGACCTCTTCAGGCGGAAAATAACTACCCTTTATAGGGACCTGCTCATAGAGTTCCTGAAGGTATCCCTCAAAATCCATTTTATCTAAATCCTTTTCCTTTTCTTCTGCTTTCTCAGAAGAGGACTCCTGCCATGCCTCTTCCAAAACTGGATTTTGCTCCACCTCTGTCTTTATCAGATTTATAAGTTCAATTCTGTTGAGCTGCAACAACTTTATTGCCTGCTGCAGAGTAGGGGTAAGTATTAGGCGTTGCTCCAGCTTTGTTTCCAGCTTAGGGTGAAGCAAAAAACCTCCTTCAGTTTAAAGTAAAACTATCTCCCAGGTAAATCTTTTTTACTTCTTCATCCTGGGAGAGATAGGAGGGAGAACCTTCTTTAAAAATTCTCCCATTGTTAATTATATATGCCCTGTCTGTAATTTTCAATGTCTCTCTAACATTATGATCTGTTATCAAAATTCCAATTTTTTTTAATTTTAAATGGTTTATAATTCTTTGAATTTCCAGGACAGTGATTGGATCAATTCCCACAAAGGGTTCATCCAGAAGCAAAAATTTTGGTTCTAAGGTAAGTGCCCTGGCAATTTCAACTCTCCTTCTTTCCCCACCTGAAAGGGTATCCGCCCTCTGTTTTGATAAATGAGATACCCCAAATTCTTCAAGCAATCCGTATGCCTTTCTTTCCCTTTCTTCAAGGCTTAATCCCAGCTGTTCATAAATTATTAAAAGATTCTCCAAAACTGTTAGTTTTCTAAAAATGGATGGCTCCTGTGGAAGATAAACAATCCCCATCCTGGCTCTTTGATAGACAGGCAGGCCGTTTAATTTTTTCCCAGAAAGATAAATTTCCCCCTCGGTGGGCTTTATAAATCCTCCAATCATATGAAAGGTAGTGGTTTTACCAGAACCATTGGGACCTAAAAGCCCTACAATTTCCCCCTTTTCCACTCTCAGAGACACTCCATCCACCACAAGGCGAGAGCCATACTTCTTGTATAAATTTAAAGCTTCCAGACATTCCTGCACAGCAGGTTTTTCTTCAAAATTCATCTGTTTATTATAACTCTTTTAGGGGTCTTTTTTCAATTATTCAGTCAATTTTAAAACTTTCCACATCCATAGGATATCTGGAGCCAAAAGAAATAAGAAAGAGTTCCCTTCTATCTATGTTTTTTAAATAATGGGGTGTATTTTCAGGTATAAAAATTAAGATGGGCTCTTTCACATTTATTTCAATTTCATTTTTCCTTTTTTTAAAAACTGCAAGTTTAAATTTCCCTTCCCAAAGCAAAATCCATTCCTTTGATTTTGGGTGTTTGTGGTTTCCTCTTATGGTATTTTTTTTCATTGAAACAAAATGCACATCCTTAAATTTTCCCCCAATTTTTAAAAAGAAATCCATTAAATTTAATCTAAAGCCCCTCTTTTCTAAATCTATATGTTTTTTTAAATTAAATATTTTGTACATTACTTTTTGAACTTTCCCAGATATGGTTTTATCAGATCCTTGTGGACTGTTATGGTAAGCATTTTCAGTTTAATATAATCACCTCTATAAAAATAGTACCCCTCAAACTTTCCCCATCTGGAAGAGCGGGCAGAATCTTTTATCAGAAACCAGTCCACTCCATCCAAATTCATATACCCCACCAGATGCACTCCGTGATCGTCTTCAGTGGTATTGTTATAAATTCTCAATTCTCTGGCACTCTGGTCTATATATTCTGAAGGAATATCAAAGGTTGGAATAATTGCAATATCTTCAAAACCCTCATACCCTGGCTCTGACACATCCCCACCAATTGCAATTGAATATCCATTTTTAACACCTTCTTTAATTATTGAATAAAACTCTTCTAAGGGCAAATTGTAATAATCCTTGGAATGCCACCAGTTATCGGGAACTTTAAATTCACCAATGGTGTAAAAATCCTGAGATAAGGTTGACATTATGGATACATAATCCTCTGGATTTATCTTCAAATAATCATAAAGAAAGGTCTTTGGGGTATAAGTTTGACCCTCATACTCAAAGGACTCTGGTGGTTTTCCAAGATAATGGTCTAAATAAGCTTTTATAACAGAGAGAACCTCTTCCTCATCCCACCAGTTTTTCTCCTTTACAAAGTTTAAATAACCTTCAAATTTTTCAAAAAATATTGAATGGTCGTGCCTTTCCCTGCCTTCTTTAAGACCAGTATAGACAGAAAGGGGGACAATTCCATATTTTGAAATTATTCTAAATACGGCATTTGACTCTGAGCCTTCCCCCAGATGGGTATTTCCTCTGGTTTCCACAAAACCCTTTGCCTTTTCCAGGTACTCATAATAGACCACAAAGATTTCTGAAAGTTTTACCTTTTTACCAGTTAAGCGAAAAATTTCTGACTCCAGAAAAGAAACAGTTGAAAAAGCCCAGCAGG
>JBBFMJ010000049.1:0-9486 GCA_037478515.1 Thermoanaerobaculia bacterium | reverse complement strand
CCTATAATTTTTTAGAAAACCTTTTTCAAAACCTTGAAATAAAAAATCTGGAAATATTCAAGACAGATAAGGGAAATAGTTTAAAAATAAGTTACAAAGAATTTACCTTTCTTTTATTTCCCTTCATAAATGAAATGGCAATTTTAAAACCAAAGAAAGAAGGAGAAGTGGTTAGGACCTTGGAGCCAAACTTTTCCCTTTTAAAAATTACAGAACTTATAGAAAATTTAAGAAACCTATAAAAATTGAGGGCACTACCATAGCTTTTTAAAAATTTTTCATCTATATTGGCGATTAAGAAAATAAAATAAATTTTGAATAAAAACTTGATTTTTCCTTTAAAATTTGAGAAAATCAAGGGAAAATTTTGGGAGGTATTAAATTTATGGTTTCAGTTGGTAGAGATTCAAAAGAAGATATTTTTTTAAAAATTGAAAAGGAAGAAGGGCAGCAGCATATAATTGAAATTGAAAGTTCTGTTAAAAACCTTTTTGGAAAGCATATAAAAGAACTGATTCTTGAAAATTTAAAAAAACTGGATATTCCCCCTTTAAGGATTGATGTAAAGGACAATGGTGCTCTGGACTTTGTAATCCTTGCCCGACTGGAAGCAGGGATAAAAAGGTTATTTCCAGATTTAAAATTTAAATTCCTTCCAGAAAAAAGTTTTGAAGACAGGATTCAGGCACCAAAGGAAAGGCCTCGTAGGTCCCGCCTTTATGTTCCAGGAAACCAACCAGATTTAATGATAAATGCCTATCTTTTCAAGCCAGATGGAATAATCCTGGACCTGGAGGACTCCGTTGCTCCTTCAGAAAAGGATGCTGCTCTGATTTTAGTAAGAAATGCTCTTATGGTGCTGGATTTTGGTCAGTCCGAAAGGATGGTCAGGATAAACCAACTTCCAAAAGGGCTCAAGGACCTTCCTGAAATACTGGAAACCGATGGGGTTGATTGTATCCTAGTTCCAAAGGCAGAAAGGGGAGAAGACATAGGACAGCTTTCTCTATTTATAAAAGAATATTTAAATAAAATTGGGGTGGTAAGAAATATCTGGCTTATGCCCATCATTGAAAGTGCTCTGGGTGTGCTGAAGGCATATGAAATTGCCTCCTCCTGTCCGGAAGTTTGCTCCCTTGCCTTTGGAGCTGAGGATTTTACAAAGGACATAGGTGCCCAGAGGACAAGGGAAGGGAGGGAAAGTTTTGTGGCAAGGTCAATGCTTGTCCTTGGGGCAAGGGCAGCAGGAGTTCCACCCATTGATACTGTCTTTTCTGATGTGGAAGATATGGAAGGGCTTTTAAGTTCAGTAAAAGAAGCCCAGGCGCTGGGTTTTGAGGGAAAGGGCTGTATCCATCCAAGGCAGATTGAAGTAATCCATAAGGGTTTCAAACCCACGGAAGAAGAATTTCAATGGGCTTTAAAAGTTAAAAAAGCCTATGAAGAGGCAAAGGAAAAGGGCTTGGGTGTGGTTGCCCTTGGAACCAAGATGATAGACCCGCCTGTTGTGGAAAGGGCATTAAAACTCATTAAACTTGCTGAAATTTATGGAATGAAGGAGGCATAAATGGAACTGGTGAAAAATTCTTTAGGACGCCTTGTCCCCCAAGAAGTAAATGGAAAAAGACAGATTCCCTTTAAAGGGATTGGTGCCCATAAACCAGAAGGAAGGAAATGGTCTCCCCCAATTCCTTCTAACTCTGATTATCCAAAGGACAAAAGGGTTTCATCCTTAAAAGAAGCCCTTGAAAAGTGTGGCATAAGGGATGGAATGACCATTGGAATACACCACCATTTCAGGGATGGAGATTTAGTTATTAATCCATTATTTGACTTAATTTCTGAAATGGGTATAAAGGATATAACCTTTGCCCCAACTGCCCTTTTTCCAACCCATGAGCCCTTGATAAACCATCTGGAAAGTGGGGTAATACATCATATAGAAGGTTCAATGAATGGACCAATTGGAAGGTTTTGCACGGAAGGTAAAATGAGAGGGATTGGGGTTTTGAGATCACACGGAGGGAGGTGGCAGGCAATTCAGGATGGTGAACTCAAAATTGATATAGGGATAATCCCAGCCCCTGCAGCTGATATTATGGGAAATGCAAATGGAGTTCAGGGCCCTTCTGCCTGTGGTCCTTTGGGATTTGCCCTTGCTGATGCAACTTTTGCAGATAAAGTAATAGTCATAACGGATAATTTAGTCCCCTTCCCCTGCGTCCCCTGGGAAATACCTGGAATGCTGGTGGATTATGTGGTGGAAGCAGAAAAAATTGGGATTCCTGAAAAAATTGTTTCAGGCACAACACAGATTACAAAAAGTCCCACACGCCTTCTAATTGCACAGTATATAGCCCAATTTATTGAAGAAGCAGGTTATTTAGGTGCCTCCTTTCAGGCAGGTGCAGGTGGCATTTCCCTTGCCTTTGTCCAATTTCTTGCAGAAAGGATGAAGGCAAAGGGAGTGAAAGCACCCTTTGCCAGGGGTGGTTCTACAAAATTTTTAGTGGACCTTTTAAATGAAGGGCTAATTGGATACATCTTAGATGGACAGAGTTTTGACCTGGATGGGGTAAAATCTTTAAGAGACAATCCAAAACATATCTCCACCAGCCCCTTTACTTCTTACAATTACCATTCCAAAGGAAACTTTGCCAATTATGTGGGTGTCTCTGTCCTGGGTGCCACAGAAGTGGATATAAATTTCTGTGCCAATGTGGTAACCCATTCCGATGGTTATCTTTTACATGGTATAGGTGGCTGGCAAAATACCCTTTTTGCAGACCTTACAATCCTTGCATTTCCTTTATTTAGAGGAAGAATTCCAATTGTTGTTGAGGAAGTTACAACTGTATGTGCCCCACCAGAACTTATTGATGTGGTTATCACTGAAAGAGGAATTGCCATAAATCCAAAAAGAGAAGATTTAATAGAAAGGATGAAAAACTCAAACCTTCCCATTGTAAAAATTGAAGACCTATACCACATAGCAAAAAAAATATGTGGAACTCCAGAAAAGCCAAAAATCAATAAAGAAAAACCCGTGGCAATTATAAAGTGGGTAGATGGAACTGTAATAGATACAGTTTTTCAAATTATAAAGGAATAAGGAGAAAAAAATGAACAAAAAAGTTTTATCAACAAAAATGGCTGAAGAATGTGGAATCACCATGCTTAAAGCAAAAAGAATAATCAAAACCATAACGGAAATTTTTAAAGAATACCTTCCAAAGGAAAAGAAAATTGAAATAAGGGGCTTTGGGAGTTTTAAAATTTTAAAGACAAAAAAAAGAAAAATAAAACTTATAGGGCAGAAGGTCTTGAAAGAACTTCCCCCTTCAAAAAGAATTAAGTTTAAGCCCTTCATAAAACTGTGAGTCAGTTTCCAGAGATAGAATTTGCCCTACCAGTAAAAAAGAAATTCCAGCATAACTGGTTTTTAGGAATTTCTCTTTTTATCTTAACCTTAATAAGCACCACCTTTATGGGCACTCTCTGGGTGGGAAATTTAAAACCTTCGGTAAATTTAAAGGAATTGATAATCCAGCTGGTCTCCTTTGAGATAATTTTTCAGGGGCTTAAATTTTCAATCCCCCTTCTCTTTATCTTACTTTGCCATGAACTCGGACATTACCTGACCTGCAGGTATTATAGGATAGATGCAACCCTCCCCTTTTTTATACCGGCTCCCTTTGGAGTGGGAACCCTTGGGGCTTTTATAAAAATTAAGGAACCCTTTCCCTCCAAAAGGGCTTTATTTGATGTGGGAGTTGCAGGACCCATATCTGGATTTATTGGTTCCATCCCCTTTGCCTTTTACGGAATATGGACCACGAAAATTGTCCCTTTTGTTCCTCAGAAAGGGGACATAGTTTTACAGGACCCCCTGCTTTTTAAAATTTTAATTTATATTAAATTTGGCACCCTTCCTTCAGAAACAATGGTTTTAAATCCTTTTATCTTTGCTTCCTGGATAGGGCTTCTTGCCACAATGCTAAACCTTTTACCCTTTGGACAACTGGATGGGGGACACATCCTTTATGCACTCTTTGGCAGATTTCAAAGACGACTGGTTTTCCCTCTCTTTGCCTTGCTCCTTCTTATGAGCATTTACTGGATGGGATGGCTTTTCTGGGCAGCAATTATAATAATTATGAGTCCCTTTCATCCACCCTTATGGGATGAAAATCTCCCACTGGATAGAAAAAGAAAAATTATTGGAATCTTTGTTTTAATAATATTTCTCCTTTCCTTTATGCCAGTCCCTGTCAGGGTATTTTAAATTTTAAATGTATGAGGATTTGCAGGGGAAGTTTAAAAGGTAGAAGCATAAAAATTCCAAAGTTTGAAGGTTTGAGGGTGACGGAGACAAAGGTAAGGCAGGCACTCTGGTCCATACTGGAAAAATATCCAAAGGGCTCCTTTCTGGACCTTTTCTCTGGCTCTGGAATTGTGGCAATGGAAGCTTATTCCGTGGGCTTTACCCCAGTGGAGGCAGTGGAAATTGAAAAAAAACTCTGTGAAAATATAAAAAAATTGGTAGAGAGTTTTGAAATTTATATAAAAGTTTACAGGGATGATGTGATAAATTTTTTAAAGAAAACAAAAAAACAATATGATTTTATTTATTTAGACCCTCCCTATGACTTCCCAAAAATTGCCACCTCCCTAACCCTTTCCCTTAAAATTCTTTCAAAAGAAGGAGTCCTTATTCTTGAGAATATCCCTGATTTTAAGTACCACATAGAACCCTTCAAAATTTACAGATACGGAAAGACAAACCTTTACTTTTTTAAAAATCCATAAATTTTGATATAATCTCTCTATGCCTAAAATTGTAATTGTGGAGTCGCCAGCAAAGGTTAAAACCTTATATAAGGTTTTGGGTAGAAGTTTTAAAATTTTGGCTTCCCTGGGGCATATAAGGGATCTTCCTAAATCCAAGGAAGGAATTTTAATTGAAAAAAACTTTCAGCCAGTTTTTGTAATTCCAAAAGAAAAGACAAAAATTGTAAACCAGATTAAAAATGCCTCAAAAGAAGCCAAGGAGATATACATTGCCACAGACCCTGACAGGGAAGGGGAAGCCATTGCTTTCCATTTAAAAGAAATATTAAAAAATGGAGATAAAGCATTTCATAGAGTTATCCTTAAAGAACTTACCCCAAATGCCATAAAAGAAGCTTTTGAAGACAGAAAGGACATTGATTTAAATTTAGTTAATGCTCAGATTGCAAGGAGAATAATAGACCGGCTAATGGGATACCGTCTCTCTCCCCTTTTATGGAAAAAATTAAAAAGGGGACTTTCAGCAGGAAGGGTTCAATCTGTGGCTTTGAAAATGGTCTGCCAGAGGGAAGAAGAAATTGAAAAATTTATAAGGGAAGAATACTGGGTTTTTCAGGCACACCTGAAGGCAAAGGGAGGGGAATTTTTAGCCAATCTCTATTCCCATAAAGGGAAAAAAATTAAGATTTCCAATAAAGAAGAGGCAGAAGAAATCGAAAAGGAACTCCTTAAAAAAGATTATATTATTTCAAAAATAGAAAAGAAAGAACAGAAAGTTTATCCTCCCCCACCCTTTACTACAGCAAAACTTCAGCAGGAATGCCATCGGCTTTTTAAATTTCCAGTAAAAAAGACAATGATGATTGCCCAGAAGTTATATGAAGGGGTAGAGCTGGGTTCCTATGGTAGAGCTGGTATTATAACCTATATGAGAACTGATTCTGTAAGGGTTTCAAATCTGGCAATTTCAAAGGGAAGGGAAATAATCCAGAAAGATTTTGGAAAGGAATACCTTCCATCAAAACCAAATTATTATAAAAATAAATCAAAGGTTCAGGATGCCCATGAAGCCATAAGACCTACCAGATTTGAAATACCCTTAGAAGAGATGAAAAAATTTTTATCCCCTGATGAATTTAAAATTTACTCTTTAATTTATAAAAGATTTATAGCTTCCCAAATGGTCCCTGCAAGGTATGATACAACAAAGGTAGATGTAAAAGCAGGAGATTATCTTTTCAAAGCCAGCGGGAAGGTCTTAACTTTTCCTGGTTACCTTTCAATTTACAAAACTCCAGAAGATGAAAATGGCTCCACATTACCTCCACTTGAGGAAAAGGAAAAATGTCAGCTCCTGGACCTTAAAAAGGAACAAAAATTCACAGAACCCCCTCCAAGATATACGGAAGGAACCCTTGTAAAGGCACTGGAAGAAAAGGGAATTGGCAGGCCCTCCACCTACGCCACAATCATCTCCACCCTCCAAAACAGAGCATACTGTATAAAAGAAGGTCCTTATTTTGTACCCACAAATTTAGGTAAGACCGTGGTAAGAATGCTGGATGCCCATTTTTCAAACCTCATAAACGAAAATTACACTGCCCAGATGGAAGAGACCTTGGATATGATTGAGGAAGGAAGCAAAAAGAAGGAAGAACTTTTAAAGAAATTTTATGAAGATTTTTTAAAAGATCTGGAAAAGGCAAACCAAAACTTGGAAAGGGTAAATTCCCTTCCCACAGAAGAAAAATGCCCCTTATGTGGGAGGGATCTGGTTATAAAATTTGGAAAAAATGGAGAATTCATTGCCTGCTCTGGTTATCCAAAATGCAATTTTACAAAATCCACTTCCCAATTGGAAGAAAAGGAAGCAGAACCCTGTGAAAAATGTGGCGGTAAAATGGTCTTAAAAAAAGGAAAATTTGGATATTTTTATGCCTGCAGTAATTATCCAAAATGTAAAAATATCAGAAAAAAACAAAGGTATCAATCTGAAAAGACAGGGGTAAAATGTCCCAAATGTGGAGGAGAAATTGTCTCCAGAAAGGGAAAGAGGAAAGTTTTTTATGGCTGTAGCAACTGGCCCAAGTGTGATTTTATCCAGTGGTATAAGCCAGTTCCAGAGCAGTGTCCAAAATGTAAAAACAGCTTTTTAAATATAAAAGGAAAAGAAAAAGTTTGTCCCAGTTGTGGCTTTACTCAAAAATTATAAAGAAAAAGTTATTGTAGTGGGTGGCGGGCTATCTGGCTCTGAATGTGCCTGGCAACTTGCCCAGGCAGGGCTTTTTGTGGAACTTTATGAAATGAGGCCAAAAAAGAAAAGCAAAATACACAAAACAGACCTCCTTGCAGAACTGGTCTGCTCCAATTCCTTAAAGAGTATGGATCCAGAAAGTGCTACAGGAATATTAAAAAAGGAACTTATAGAAGAAAATTCCCTCCTTCTGGACTGTGCTTTAAGGACAAGGGTTCCAGCAGGAAAAGGGCTTGCAGTGGATAGATTAAAATTTTCAAAAATGGTGACAGAAAAACTGGAAAGTAATAAAAATATTAAAATTTTAAGAAAGGAAGTAAAAAGAATTCCAGAAGGGATTGTAGCCATTGGGACAGGTCCCCTCACCTCCCCTGCCCTTGAAGAAGAACTTTCAAAATATGTAAATTTTGATCTTTATTTTTACGATGCCATTGCACCCTCAGTTTTAAGGGACTCCCTTGATCTGGTAAAAATGTTCTGGGGTTCCAGATATTCAGAGGAAAAGGACTATTTAAACTTGCCCCTTACAAAAGAAGAGTACTATAAATTTGTAGAAGAACTTATAAAGGCAGAAAAAGTGGAACCCCATCCCTTTGAGAAAAAAATATTTTTTGAAGGGTGTTTGCCCATAGAAGAGATGGCAAGGAGGGGACAAGATACCCTTGCCTTTGGACCTTTAAGGCCAGTGGGACTTAAAACTGATGCCTATGCAGTAATACAGATGAGAAAAGAAGACAGCGAAGGCAGAGTTTTAAATCTGGTGGGTTTTCAGACAAAACTAAAATACTGGGAACAGAAAAGGATTCTTTCCAGTTTGCCTGGCTTTGAAAAGGTAAAAATTTTAAGATACGGGCAGGTCCATAGAAATACTTATATAAATTCCCCCCTTCACCTTTCCTCAGACCTTTCCTTAAAAAAACATCCCAGAATTTTTTTGATGGGACAGATAACAGGTGTGGAAGGTTATGTGGAATGCATTGCCACGGGGCTTTTATGTGCAAAATCCATAATTTTTAGATTGGAAGGCAAGCCCTTTTTCCTTCCAAAAAAAGGAACTGCCTTCAGAGCTTTAATTGATTATCTTACAAAATCAAATCCAAAAAACTTCCAGCCCTCAAATATAAACTTTGGAATTTTAAAAAGAGATTAAAAATTTAATCAAACACTGTTAAACCCAATACTGGTGAGAATTCCATTTTTTACTTAAAATATTTAAACATTGAAAATGTTTTTTTAAAAAGTGAAAGAAAGGGAAAAAATGTTGTTTTTTGCCTGATTGAACTTTTTAAAATTTTAAAAACTTTAGTTTTTAAAAAAATACTTTAAAAGCGGAGAGGGGGGGATTCGCCTTAAAAGGTGACCCAGTCGTCTCGTACATTCATTGTCAAACCCCCATATAAGTGAGAATCCCCTTAAATTTTTTCTAATCCTTTAAAAGGATTTTCAAAAAAGACAGATTAAAAGAAAAAAATTTATTTTTGCTTTGGGGTGGCTTTTTTGAAACTTTAAAATTTATTTTAAAGGAAAAAATTTAAGCGGAGAGGGGGGGATTCGAACCCCCGGAAGGCAATGCCTTCAACGGTTTTCGAGACCGTCCCGTTCGTCCACTCCGGCACCTCTCCTTAAATCTTTAAAAAAATTTTTCAAAAGCTCTCTGGCTTCCTTTTCTAATATACCCCCTTTTACCTCTTCATCTTTAAAAAAATCCTTCAAATATAAGGAATACCCATTTTTCTCATCAAAAGCACCAAAATAAATTTTCTTTATCCGTGCTTCCTTTATTGCCCCAGCACACATAACACAGGGCTCAAGGGTTATAAAAATCTCACATCCTTCCAGCCGCCAGTCCCCCGACCTTTGGCATGCCCTTTCAAGGGCAATTATTTCTGCATGACTGGTGGCTTTTTTCAACTTCTCCTTTTTATTATGCCCTCTCCCGATAACCTTTCCATCTTTAATTATTACACATCCCACAGGAACCTCTCCGTTTTTATATGCCTTCTCTGCCTCTTTTAAAGCAATTTTCATAAAATATTCTTCTTTCTTTTCCAAGCCATTACCTCAAAAAAATTTCTTTTTTCATTTCCTTAATTTTTTTAATATCCTCTTTTATATTTTTTACCAGTTCCTCCACACTTTTAAACTTTTTTTGATCCCTTATTTTGCTATAAAAGAAAATTTCCACATCCCTTCCATAAACATCCTTTGAAAAATCAATCAAATGGGCTTCCACTGCAACATTTTTATCTCCAAAGGTGGGATTTTTTCCTATGGAAATGGCAGAAAGGTATTTCTTTTTTTCCCCTTTTATCACAGTATAACCAGAATAAATTCCTTCCTTTACAATCAAGTCATTATAAATTTGAAGGTTTATGGTAGGAACTCCAATCTTCTTTCCTCTTCTTTTTCCTTCCACCACTCTTCCAGAAATAGAATAAAAC
>JBBFMJ010000048.1:0-9766 GCA_037478515.1 Thermoanaerobaculia bacterium | reverse complement strand
CCAGGAAAAGGTTGCCTCTGCCATACCATATTTTACTACTCCCTGATTTAAATCACCATTTAAAGACCACCACCATACTCCATCTGCTATCCCGTATCCTATCATTACATTGTCTATCACCCATGTGGAAGCATTATCTGCGTCATCCGATGCCACTCTAAAACCTATGTTTATCTGTGTCGTGTCTTGTGTAAGATAATTGTCAAGACGTGCTTCATAAAATATACCAGAAAAATTCCCCTGAAATGCCGGTTGATTTTGTACTATTACATTTGTGGCACAACTCCCTGTTCCATCGTCTATGGTATTTGGCATTACGGCATTCTGGTTTGGATAAATCATTGTCTCTATCTTCCTCCATTGATTTGAATCATTTGTCCATACTTCCACCACACCTGCATCACTTGCTGGAAGATTTACCGATGACCAGAAACGAAGTTTTACATCTTTTGTCCACATTATTGTTATGTTTGATGATAGCCTCAAACAGGCATAATAATTCCTCTGGCTTTTACCTCCAAGGTTTGCTCTCCAAGCTGTCGTTCCATTGTATCCTACTCCACTTGTCTTGGACCAGAAATTGTATGAATAACAATTTTGCGTGAAATTGTCTGTGGTGTCAAAATTGTTGTTGACCAAAACAGTGCAGGATGGTGAACAGGAGGTCTTGTCAAAGACTGGTGAGCTTAAATTATATGTCTTTGTCCTTAAGCACCCATTCCTTACAACTACTCTATAAGTATAGGGTACATTGTCCGGTGGGTTATAAATATAAGATAAAGTTCCTTCCCCTACTGAACCTATGGGCGTGGTAAAGTTATTCCAACTAAAATAGATGTAATATCTCCTCCCAGATACATTGTAATTGTTGTCCCCCCACACACTTACGGGATCCCAGGTTATTAAAACTCCCTGGGCAGGATCTTCTCCCCTGTCACATTCATCACTTGCTACTGTCTGAGCTGGATTTGCTACCGGCTCACTTGATATTATGTCTTTTAAATTAAGAGGACCTGATGGCCTAAAGCATCCATCCATATTTACTGCTCTTATGGTATATGTATATTCTACATCTGGCAGAGGTGGTTGATCGGTTGTATAATTTACTCCATCAGGAACTGGAGAATTTGTTATCTCTTCTCCATTCCTGTATATCCTATAAACCCTTGGAAAAGAACCACTCCCTCCATCATTCCACCCTTCTACTCCATCTTCATCTATATCATTCCAAAATAAGGTTATAGAAGATGCATTGCACAGATCATTGTCCTGTCCACCTGTAAATCCTGCAAAATTTGGGGCTGATTCCGCATCTACTCCTGAACCATCTACATAAGTCGATGTTAAATTACAGCCATTTCTTGCAACTACTCTGTAAGTTGTCAGATTTGAATCCGGTGGTACTATTACCGCTGGCGAGGTGGCATCCAATAGCACTGGATTTGTGAAGTTATCCCTGGACCAGTATATCTCATACCTCCTTGTGCCTGCTCCATTATCCCCCCATGCACTTACAGGATCCCAGGATATTTGTACTCCTGTGGGTGAGCAATTGTCTAAATCCACTACCACAACCTGTGGATTTGCTGGCAGGGTTGGATTTGTCCCTACTTTGTCTTCTACAGAACTGCTGGCTGTATAATTTGTGTATAAATTACACCCATTTGTTGCTCTTATTCTATATTGATGGCTCTCCCCATCTACTGCATCATATATCACTGGTGATGTTACATCTGTTAGAATTGGGGTTATGTAATTATCCACTTCCCAGTATAAATCAAATTTTCTCTGTCCCTCTCCATTGTCCCTCCAGTCCGTGGGTTCTGCCCAGCTTATCTCTATCCCATCTCCTGTGCACAGGTCCCTGTCCTGTGCATTTGTAGATGTAGTGCCCAGCACCGGTGCCGTTGAGACATAATCCACACCCGGCAAGGTCTTCCCCAATAATGTGCAATGGTTGTTATTGTTACATACTTCCACTCCATAATTGTATGTGGTCCTGTTTACACCTGTGGTGTCTGTCCAGGATGAAAGGGTTATATTGTATTCATCCCTTATTTTTGTTCCATTTCTGTAAATTACAAATCTCCTGTTTATACATCCAGAAGAACACCCATCATTCCAGTCCACTTGGTTGTCCCAGGTAATTAGTACCCCTTCATCCACACAGGCACCATTTACATCCACTGTGGATTGTATCCCATCAAAATTAGAAGGTGGTACTGCATAATTCTGACTGGTGGAGGTGAATTGTAGCGGACTATTTACATAATCGTTGTAAGTTGAACCTACATTGGAAGAATTTGGTGGGAGCATAAAAAAATAAAAGTGGTGCCAGGGAAGGGGTTCATTTACATTTTCTGTGGGATTGTCAATGTACCATCCTGCATTCCCACGATTTGAAGTCCCGCTGTCAGTATAGACATTCCATCGGTCATTGGCTTCCTTTGCAGAGACCCTGAAAACATGGACATAGGAACCATAAGAAGAAGAGACCTGATACCAGGTCCATAAAGGTTTTGTGGCAGGGGTTTCTGATGTTCCATCAATGGGATATGTCTCATTATTGCTATCATAAAAAGTCATATTTATTGCTGAGGAATGGTTAACCCTTCCCCTTATCCAGTCACAATGACCAGTTCCTCCTCTGAATTTCATATTTTGTGTGTCATACCAGAAGGTTCTGTAATATCTAATAAAGGTTGAAGGGTACATACCAATTCCATTTGTTATTGCCCAGCAATAGGGCATCCACATAATGGAACGAATAACCCTTACCCTTCCATCCTTTGCATGCCAGGGAAGAGAAAAATCTCCACAACCACCCCCTGTTACAGTCATTTCAGTTCTAATAGATGTCTCTGTGGCTTCACATTCAAAAGTAAAACCTCCATACCAGGAAAGCATGGATTTTTGAACTAAATTTTGACCTGTTCCACCCAAACTTGAACTTACACTTAAATTTGTAAAATAAATGGCATTCGTATGGGAATCTGGATAATCCACAGAATATCCCCAGGAGTTTATTGTATTTGTTGTTTCATTCCAGGAAACATAATCATCCAATCTCCAGGTTGGAACAGAATCATATTTGAAAATATAAACCCATCCTTTTTTAGATGTATCAAGGGGATCGGTAACAGTTATTTCATACCTTACGGCTGTATTATTTGCACCTGGTGCCCATTCATCCAGTGAGACCCTGTCCCCTGTTTCACCACTCATAAAAACCAACTCATCATTGGAATCCCAAAGCCCATCATCTCCTTCCATATAGTTTGGTCCATATCCTAAATAGGTTCCATCTGTGCATATAGGAGGTGGGTTGTTAGGATGGGCATTGTTTATTTCATCAATTTGAAATACAACCTGCCTCCAACCAGAACCAGAATCATAAGCCCATACAAAAATTTGGTTTGGTGAGAGGGTAGGATCATTATTATTAACCATAAGATTATAAAAGGCAGAAAGATTTGTGCCTTTTAAAACCACTGGTTCTTCAGTACGAGTTAATGTCTTTGTCTCAAGTACAGAAGAAAGTGATAGACCATTGAAATAAGAGATATAAATTATAAAAAAAATTATTTTTTTCATAATAACCCCCTTTATTTATTTATTTCCCAATAATACCCTTTAATGTCGTTTAAATTATTCACATTATCATAGACAAGCATAATAAGTCCCCAGTGCCCTGATGGAACTTTAAGCTCATAAATTCCTGTATCTTTTCCATCTATTAGAACTTCATTTCCCACATAAGGATAATGGCTATCTGCCCAGAGAGAAGGAACTATTAATTTATAATGGAGAGTATCTCCATCAGGGTCTGTGGCATTTATTTGAAAACAATAATTTGCCAAGGGGTTTGTGCAGGATACTATCTGGGGTCCGCTCATCTGAGGATTATGATTATCAAAAGGAAATTCCAGTTTTCCTTCTGCCCAACCAGCAGCTGCTCCAATAAAGTTATTTAAATCTTCGTTTGTTAAATCTGGAAATCTTCCCCCAAAGGTGGGATCTTTAAAATAGAGATATAAACCATTGTAAAGCCCCTTTCCCGGATCATCGGGCTCTTCAAGATTCAAAGGTGGACCCTGATAATAAGAAGCAGGAATTTTTAAATGTGTTTTATCTGTCCATCCATTCCACTGCCCATCATTGTTTAAATCAATCCATCTCAATTGAGTTGAAGAATCGGACATAAGAATTGGCTCAAAGAGGTCAAATTCTCCATTGGAATTCTTATCATCCCAGCTTAAAAGAATACAATCCTTGTCTGTATTTATATTTATCATATCGCAGGCGGGATTGTTATTTATCCCGTATTCATCTTGAGTAAAAACAGAAAATGGTTCAATGGTCCAGAATTTATCTGGAACAATAGGATCAATGGGTTCATCCCAGTCCCCAAAAAATCCATTAAAAGTATATTTCCCTGCCTTTTCGCAGGCATTTTCAGTTTCATTTGAAGGCGGAAGACCTGCATCAGCACAGGTAAAGGGAAGATAATTTCTAATGTCTTCTGGGTTTTCTATAAAATCTCTGACCTCAACACATTCTAAAAATTCAAGGAAATCCATAAAATCAGGGCCCAAATCCTCTGGATTTATTTCATATTCTTCCAGAAATCTCTCCACATCATCTCTAAAATTAAAACAGATATGCAAGGGGTCTGTCTTTGGAAGGATAGCTCTCTGCCAGCTCCAGCCCCAATCACATACAACTGTAGTGTAAAGCCATTCCTGGGGATAACATTCCTCATCTATGGGAACTTCCCCTGAGTATTCATTGTAAAAATCAATTATCTGGGAAATCCACCACTCTATATCATCTCCCAGACCACCCTGAATATCCAGAGGTGGGGAATGTTGAATTTCATCATCCGGACACCATCCTATTGGCAGGATATCATCTGTGCCATATTCAAGATCAGGCAGGCCATCTGATACTCCATCACCTTCCCTGTAACTCCATTCGTCTTGAAAAGTTGGCGGGATTCCATATTTATGCTCATATATTAAAGTGGCATCTGCTCTGTCAGAAGAATTTCCAGTGCCAGTTTGATTGTCTTCTTCCTTTAAAACTGCCTTCATCCCTTCTCTTAAACAATCAATTATGGAACCCGTATCCTGAGATACTTTTTCCAGGTTCAGTTCTCCATCAGGTGAATAAATCCCAAGCCCTGGAAAAATTTCTATAACCCTTGCTGCAAAACCAAGGTCATCTATAAGCCCATCGGAGTCATCATCTAAATTATTCAGTGGAGGGCAGGGTTCAGGATCGCATTCCAAATGCTCTCTGGCGTCTTCCTCTGGCTCCAAAGCTGTCTGGATCCAGTCAAGATCTGATACCTTTACAACCCTTCCTGAAGTATTTTCATAAATTCTATAGGTTGTGGCTGTAGCTCTAATTGAAAGAAAAATTGCCTTCAAGAGATAGGCATCAGAGGTATCCCATTCAGCTATCTGGTCTGAATTGTCTCCAAAAATATAAATGGGTTCAGGTGCCCTTAAATCAGAATTAGTTTTTCCTTCTACTAAACTTTTTAAAGAAACATTTAGAACAGGACTTTGATTTATAGCAAAGGGTAGTTTCCCGGAAATTGAATTTATAATACTTGCTGTTTTAAAGGGCTTTGAACCACCCTCTGTAAATATACAGAATCTTGGAAAATCAATTTTCCAGAAGGTAGGATCAGGTGGAACTGGTGCATTTAAAATTATGGAATTTATTCTATCTATCTGTTCATTTGAAAAGCCAATCCAATCCAGCATCACATCTCTTAAATCCTTATCGGGATCGCTTTGAAAAAGAGTATCATAAAATCTTAATGTATAAGAGGTTTTTGCTATAACAGAAGACATAAGGGCACTCAAATAATGGGGATGTTTTGCTTGACCTAAAATATACTGGTTATAAGGACTTGGGGGCTTTAAGAGGGATTCTGCTTCCTCAAAATAAGTAAGTGCCTCCTGCCAGTCCGTATCATAAGAGCAATTCCCATCTATAATTACCTGAAAACCAAGTTCATATATTAATTCTTCTGCATTATTCCACAGGGTTAAATTTGTTATTCCTGTAGCTGGTCCACTGGCTTCCACAATACCATTGGAAGCTCTGAAGGTATAATTTAAAATCCCTGCCCCATCTTCCTTTGCCCAGCGAACATTTCCATTTAAATCCACGGAAAGAAAAGAAGGAAGTATGACATTAAATCTCTTCCCTGTTTTAATATCCCCTCCATCCATTGGAGTTAAGGGAAAAACTTCCCTCAAGGCATCAAAAGTTCCATCATCATTTATGTCTAAAAGAAGGTCAATAAAGGTTATATCACTTAAATCTGAGCAAGTGGGACAGGTAAGTTTTACTCTAAATTCTGCAGGGTCACCACTTATGGCAAGATCTGAAATTCCATCATTGTAAGGGTCATCAATATAATTTGAACCCCTCAATGGAGAAAAACCATCAGAGACAAATCCATCTTCATCACAAGGCATACCATTACACAAATCAGCACTTTCACCCGTCCAGTCAAGGGTAAGTAAATTTGAAGAAGGCAAAATATTATAATAAACAATATTTTCCGTGGGAATTGCTTCTTCCCAGGTTTCCACAGTAGTTTTGTCATATTCTGGAGGTCTTAATGCCCCTTGGGCTGTTGTTGAACGATAAATTGAATAACTTCCACCAAAATTACAAGCTTTGCTCCAGTTTAAAACTATCTTTGTCTTTGAAATATCCTTATTTGCAAAAAGCAAAATATCTTCACAAAATTGTTTTACTGTGGAACCTAAAATGTATTCCGTCCCGCTCTGGCCAGTTGCAGTAAGGGTATTGGTTGTGGTATTCAAAGTAGCAGAAGTATCTGTCCAGGAGGGGGAGGAATTGTCATCTCTTTTTGCCAGTTTCAAACTATCCTCATACATAATGCCAGGATGTCCATCATAATTATAAATAATTTCGTAAACAGGCGAAGTCCCCGATGGTATAAAAACTCCCCAGTATCTTAAAGGATCCAGTTCTTCCCAGCCAGCTGGGGGAGTTGTAACATTTGGACTTGAACCAACTCCATAAATATGGATTCCATCGGCAGTGCCACCCGTAATATTTACTGTTAAATTGTCTCCATCAGGATGAGCCAGATTCAAGGTGGAACCACCATACACATAGGTGCTTTGATCTCCAAGGGAGGCACCCGATACCACTCTATCCTGAGGCAGTTCCATTCCTGTTAAAGTTCCATTATTTCCTTTTCCTGATAAATCATAAGCCACTGTTCCAGAGGTCTCATCCAGTCGCCAGTAAGCTACAAGACCAGTTTCTGTCCCAGTTAATTTTTTACACATAGTGCTCCTTATCTGTTCCTGGCTCCTGGCTACATTCCAAATTCTTACCTCATCAATGTTACCTATGAAGAACCTCGTTGTATCTGATGGATTAAAATCAACACCTATTCTTAAAGGAGCATTAGTTGTATAAATGCTTTGAATTGGATTTGTATTTTCCACATCCAGAATTCCATTTATATACAATCTCGCATACTCACCCCTCTTAAAAACAACAGCAATATGGTACCAGGTATTTAAGGAAAGAGTTTTGGTACCTACAAGCCAGGTATAACTTCCTGAATTGAAGGTTCCATCTTTGCTGAATGCAGCTTCAATGTGGTTTCCCCTTGCAAGAAGGTCATATGCCCTCATATTTGGGTAACTGCCATAATTCCAGTATTTTGACACAATGCCTCCATTGGTACTAAATCCAGGGGATTTTATCCATGCTTCAATAGTAAGTTCTGTTGTAAGATCAAGAAAGTTACTGTCAGGAACTTCAATATATTCATTTGTATCGGTGGTATTAAAAATTAAAGTATTGCCTGCACCCTGAGAATAACAAATTAAAGGAAGAAAAAATACAAAAATACTCAGAAAAATTAAATTTTTTAATGGGATAAAATTTTTCATAATGCCTCTTTCTATTTATTTAAAAAAACCCTATATATAGCCAAAAATAATTTTTTAAAAACCACATTCAAAAGATGACATATGTTTTTTGCAATGTCATCACTCATATGGGGTATTTTATTAAATTTTATAAAAACAACAATTATTTTACTTTATATATATGCAAATATTATGCCTGATCTTTTATTTTTTCCTTTTGCTTATATTAAAAGAAAAAAAGGCGATATAAAAAATAAATTTCAATAATACCCTGTGTTATTATGTTACAATTATGGAAGTTTTCCTCCTATCATAGTATTATTTCAATAAAATTTCTGTCTAAACTTTGATTTTTTGAAGGGAAGTATAAAAAGCATTCCAGAAGGGGTCCACTTCTGGATGGGAAAGCTTTTTTTCTTTTCCTCCTTCTTTTAAAATAAACCCTTTTTCTTTTGATATAAACTCCCCTGCAACAGATGCCTTTATATCTTTTTCTTTTAATAATTTTAAAACTAAATCTGCTTTTTTTTCTCTTACGGCAATTAAAAGTGTTCCTTCAGATATAGAAGAAAAGGGATCAATTTTAAATAGATTGCAAATCTCTAAAATCCCTTCCTCTATTACTATTTTATCCTTATCAAGGATAATTCCCAGATCTGAAGCCAGAGCCATTTCAAAAACACCACCATAAATCCCGCATTCTGTTGCATCATGCATTGCAGAAACCCCTTCATCTCTGACCCCTGCCTTAACCGCTTCCATTGCATCTTCCACTACAGACATTTTATAAAAAATCTCATCACCTTTATTTGAAATTTTTTCTCCTAATTTTTCTTTAATATAATCTGGAAACATTGTTAAAAATATTCCACTGGCTTCTATGGCAGGTCCTTTTGTAATTATAAGTAAATCCCCTTCTTTTACAAATTTTGGTGAAACATATCTATCCAGTTCACCCACTGCCAGGACCGTGGCACCACCAACCATAGGATACTGACAGTTATCATACCTTCCCGTATGCCCGCAAACAATTGCCATACCCATTTTTTTACATTCTTCATCTATTACCTTCCAGACAATTTCCAGTTCTTCCTTTTTCATAGAAAGGGGAAGATTTAAATCAATGGAAAGATAAGTGGGGGGAAGGCCTGAGGTAACCACATCTGAGGCAAGAATATGAATTGCAAACCAGGCAGACCTTTTAAAACCATACTCTGGAACAATAAAGACAGGGTCAGCAGTTAAAGCTACTGCCTTTCCACCAATTTCAACAATTCCTACATCTACCCCATGCTGGGGACCAACCAAAACACTTTTTGATTTTGCTCCCAGATGCGGATAAATCAGTTCTTCAAAGACATTTCTTGAAATTTTTCCAATTTCAGGAAGTTCAACCATATTCCCTCCTCATTTTAAAAACTATAAATTATATCAAAAAATTTCTAAAAAATAATTTGGACACTTTTTCTGTTAAAATATAGAGATGGAAAAAGCTGAAAAGGGAACCCTTAAAATTTCCCTTCTTTTAACTTTTATTTTTTTTATATTTGAACTTTTAGGTGGGATTTACACAAAATCCCTTGCCTTAATCTCTGATTCCTTTCATATGCTTTTGGATTCCTTTGCTCTATTTCTCACTTATTTTGCCCTGGTTGTTTCTCTTAAACCAAAAACAGATGAGAAAACCTATGGATATAAAAGGGCAGAAATCTTATCAGCTTTTTTTAATTCCATAACCCTGATACTTTTAAGTTTTATAATAATTTATAAAGCAATTTTAAGAATTTATAGCCCTGTGGAAATAAAAAAAGAGCCCCTCCTTTTTA
>JBBFMJ010000047.1:0-9768 GCA_037478515.1 Thermoanaerobaculia bacterium | reverse complement strand
AATTTTAAACCTTTCTTTGAAACTTTATAAGGACTATGGCTCCTATTTAGGAAAGGGAATATATGGTCTCTACCTTTCAAAAAAAATATATGAGCTGGAAAGGGATACCGAAAAGGCACTTAATATTGCCAAGGAATCCCTTATCCTTCTTCCGGAAGATTTAAAAATATATGGCATTGAAAATATTGCTGCTCTGGTTTTTGAAAAGGAAAGAAGGGAAGAGGTATATGAAATTTTAAAAGAGGTATCGGAAAGTTTAAAAGAGGAGAGCACCTATCTTAATTTGGCAAAGCAAGCCCTCAAAATGGGAAAGGGAGAAGATGCCAAGGAAATTTTTAGGAATATGAGAAAATATTACGGGAAGCCCTTTGGCCTTCCCTTCTATTTCTGGAAAGAATTATTTAATGAAATAAGGAGCTATTTTTTATGAGATGGTCCAATTATTTTTTGCCTACTTTAAAGGAAAATCCCAAGGATGCAGAAGTGGTGTCCCATTCCTTAATGCTTAGAAGTGGAATGATAAAAAAAGCAGCCAGCGGAATCTATTCAATCCTTCCCCTTGGCTGGAGGAGTATGAAAAAATTGATGAATATTGTAAGGGAAGAACTGGACAGAATAGGGGCAGTGGAACTTATAATGCCTGCCATACAGCCAGCAGAGCTCTGGATGGAATCAGGAAGATGGTTTAAGTATGGAAAAGAACTTTTGAGAATAAAGGACAGGCATGAAAGGGACTTCTGTTTTGGTCCAACCCACGAAGAAGTCATAACAGATATTTTAAGGGATTATATCCAATCCTATAAGGACCTTCCTGTAAATTTATATCAAATTCAAACCAAGTTTAGGGACGAGGTAAGACCTCGCTTTGGACTCATAAGGCAGAGGGAATTTTTTATGAAGGATGGTTATAGTTTTCATTCTTCAGAGGAGTGCCTGGACAGGACTTATCAGGACTACTACAATGCTTACAGGAAAATCTTTGAAAGGTGCCGACTGGAATATACTGTGGTGGAAGCAGATACTGGTACCATAGGGGGTTATCAGAGCCATGAGTTTATGGTTCTGGCTGAAACAGGGGAGGATGCAATATTTTTCTGCCCTTCCTGCTCTTATGGAGCCAATGCAGAAAAGGCAGTATCTAAATTAAAGGAATTTATCTTTGATGAAAAGGAAAAAGCCCTGGAAAAAGTGCATACTCCTCAGGTTCATACTGTGGAAGAGGTCTCTTCCTTTTTAGGGGTTCCAGAGGAAAAAATTATAAAAACAATGATTTATGAAACAGAAAAGGCTTTTTATGCAGTCCTTATAAGGGGGGATAGGTCTATAAATGAGACAAAACTAAAAAATTTTCTGGATGTTCAATTTTTAAACCTTGCTTCAGAAGAAAAGATTGAAAGGGTAACGGGTGGGCCTATGGGCTTTTCAGGACCCCTGGGTTTGAAAGGCATAGAAATTTTTGCAGACCATTCCATAAAAAACATAAAAAATGCAGTGGTGGGTGCCAATGAAAAGGATTACCACTATGTCAATGTAAATATGGGAAGGGATTTTAATCCATCAGGATGGGGAGATTTTCAAATGGTTCAAAGGGGAGACCTTTGTGTAAATTGCAATACCCCCCTTCAAGAATACAGGGGAATTGAGGTAGGGCATATCTTCAAGCTGGGGACAAAATATTCTGAGCCAATGAAATGCCTTTACATTGATGAAAAGGGGCAGAAAAAACCAGTTATAATGGGCTGTTATGGGCTTGGAATTGGAAGAACCTTAGCCAGTGCCATAGAACAGAGCCACGATGAAAAGGGAATTATCTGGCCCCTGCCTCTTTCTCCTTTTTCTTTCATAATATTATCTTTAAACCCTGAAGATAAAGGGGTCAGGGAACTTTCTGATAAGATTTATCAAGAAATGGTTCAAAAGGGAGAGGAGGTATTCTATGATGACCGGGAAGAGAGGGCTGGGGTAAAATTTAAGGATGCAGAACTTATAGGGATACCCTATCAGATTATAATAGGTTCAAAAAAGGCAAAGGAAAATAAAGTTGAGATAGGAATAAGGAAGACAGGGGAAAAAATAACTATGGAGGTTTCCGAGTATTATGAAAAGCTTAAAAATATTGCTCTTTAGTTTTTTAATTTGTTGTGCCACCACAAGGGAAGAGAATTTTAAGGTGGTCTTGGACTTAAATTTACAAAATTTAAAAAAACATCTGGAAGTTCAGGGCAGAAAAGCAAAGCTTGACATTGTTTTTATAAAAAAGGAAGGTGAATTAAAAACTTTTTCAGTAAATAAAAAACTTTCAGCAAATGATGCAAAGGTGCTTCAAGAGAAACTGGAAAATCTGCCCTGGGACCAGGTAAAGGACAGGTATGTCTCAAAGGATGGAATGCTTCAAAGGATGCCCCCTCTTATGATTAGTTTGTCTTATAAGGATAAAAGGAAAGATATTATTATAATAGGAGATATACCAAAAGAACTTCTTTTTATATTTGATATTCTGGAGCCCTATTTACAGATAGATAGTTTAATGTTAAGATAAATATATGTTTGACCACATAATGGTTATCCATTTTATGGATGGGAGGATACTAAAAGGTTGGGGAACTCTGATTTCTCCTTTTGATAAAATTATGGAGTTTCAGGACCTTTCAGGGGAAATACATCTGGTGGACCTTTCAAAAATAAAAGGTGCCTTTTATGTAAAATCCTTTGAAGGTAATCCCAGAAAAACAAGGTCAGTGGAAGCCACCTGGCTTCCGCCAGGGGACAGGGTTAAGGTTTTTTTCAAAGATGGAGAAGTTTTAGAGGGGGTTGCCCAGCTCCCGGAAGATTTAAAAGGGGCTCAGGGTTTTTATGTGGTCCCCTGTGACCTGGCTTCAAATAACTATAGAATTTATGTAAATCTTTTAGCAGTATCAAAAATCTTGAAATGTACTGAAAAAAACATATTTTTACCTGTATACCATTCAGAATAATTAAATGCCAAAGAAGGAATATGCTCAACATTTTTTAAAGGATAAATATTATATTAAAAAAATAATAGGAGCCCTTGGAGCAAAAGAGGGTGAAAGGATTTTAGAGATAGGGCCTGGAAGGGGAAGTTTGACCTATCCTATGTTGAAGGAAGGTTTTTTTGTAATTGCCATAGAAAAGGATAGAGAACTGGAAAGTTATTTAAAGGGGGAAAATTTAAAATTATACTTTGAGGATGCTACAATTTTCCCTTCAGATCTTGAAGAATTTTTAAAAGAAAATAGGATAAAATATGTAATTTCAAACCTGCCTTACAATGTAGGAACCAGAATCTATTTAAGGTACTTGCCCTATTTGAAAAATTTAGAAAGAATGGTTTTAATGTTTCAGGAGGAGGTGGGGGAAAAGATTATGGCAGGGGCTGGTTCGTCCAGTTATGGGGCTCTTTCTGTAATTACACAAACCTGTTCAATGGTGGAAAAGATATGCAGGGTTCCTCCTTCCTCTTTTTATCCCAAACCAGAGGTATATTCTGTGGTTTTATCCTTCAAGGGCAAAGAAGTTTCTCCAGCAGAATTTGACCCTTTTTTTTCTTTTTTAAATAAATGTTTCAAACACCCCAGAAAAACCCTTTATAATAATTTGCTTGAATTTTTCAGTAAGAATATAATAAAGAGTATGTTTGAAAACCTTGAACTAGACTTTAAAATAAGACCCCATCAAATTGCTCCTGAGGGCTTTTCAGGAATCTATAATTTTTTCAAGGGGGAAAAATGCCTTTTCTGATGGGTCTTATTTTAAGTTTGATTCAGGGCATTACAGAATTTTTACCTGTCTCCTCTTCAGGGCACCTGGCAATTTTTCAAATTTTTTCAAAATCCTTTAAGGAACCCCCTGTTTTTTTTGATATATTTCTTCATTTAGCTACCCTTTTTTCAATTCTTTTTTATTATAGAAAAAATTTAAAAAATTACTTTAATTTATATAAAATAATTTTAATTTTATCGGGTATGGCAGGAACCTTTCTGGTTGCCTTTCCCCTTAAAGATTTTGCAAAGCAGTCCTTTTCTTCTCCTTACTTAATATCTCTCTTTCTATTTATTACTGGAATTATTTTATATCTGGCAAATGGTGTCAGGGAAAAAAATAAAGAAATGGATATAAGGGATGCTTTTTTAATTGGAATTTTTCAGGGTTTTGCAATATTTCCTGGGATTTCCCGTTCAGGTATTACCATTTCCACAGGAATTTTTCTGGGGATATCTTCAGAGGTTGCCTGTGAGTTTTCTTTTATCCTTTCCATACCTGTTATTCTGGGAGCAAATCTACTTGAAGCGTTGCCAGAGATTAAAAAATATGGTTTTATGGGAGATGGTAGTTTTCTGATTTTCTTTTTAATTACTTTTCTGCTGGGATTGATTTTTTTACACTTTACAAATAAAATATTCATAAAAAGGTATTTAAAGCCCTTCTCTTTTTATTGTATAATAATTAGTGTATTGATTTTTGGAGTGGTTTTCTATGGCAAATTTATATAGAAATATTTTTATAATTTTATACATATTTTTCTTTATTTTTGCGGTGCTTTCTATTTTTTCCTATCACCCCAATGACCCATCACTTCTTAAAGGGGGGAGTTTTTCTTTTGTCCCAAAAAATATATTTGGATATGTGGGGGCATCTTTTTCTGCTGTCCTTTTTCAGCTTTTGGGTATAACTGCCTATTTAATTATTTTCTTACTCCTTTATTATTTTTTTCTCTATGTCAAACCAGTAATAAAGACAACCCCGGTTTCCGTATTTTTAAATATCTTGGGCACACTTTTTTTAATCCTTTCTTTTTCCACTACCTTTTCTTTGATAAAACAGGAGATCTTTTTTAAAGAAGAAAATATTTTAAGTGGAGGAATAGTTGGAGAAGGGCTTAAGGTCCTCTTTAAAAGAAACTTTAACAATGTGGGGAGTGCCCTTATAGTCCTTTTGGGGCTCATTATTGGCTTTTTGCTTTTTTTTTCTCATTCCCTTTTACCCCTGAAAGAGGAATATTTGAAGTTTAGAGAAAAGGTTTTAGGGATAATAAAAAAGAAAAAGGAAGAAAAAATAGCTGAGAAGATTTTAAAGGAAAAGGAAGGCAAAAAAGAAGAAAAGAAAAAAGAAGTTCCCAAGGTTTCAAAAGTTAAAGAAGAACAAAAAAAACCACCAGAGAATAAATACTTTTTACCAGACCTTGCCCTTCTGGATGAACCTGTGGCTCCAGTGGAAGAGAATAGCAAAACTTATATGACTATTGTAAAGGAAATTGAAAAAAAGTTTCTGGAATTTCAGGTAAAGGGAAAGGTGGAAGAGTTTCATCCTGGACCTGTGGTTACCACTTATGAGTTTGTCCCAGCAGGAGGGATAAAAATTTCCAGAATTTTAGGTCTTCAAGATGATTTGGCTATGGCATTAAAGGTGGAAGCCATAAGGGTGGATAGAATACCAGGGAAGGGCTCTGTGGGAATTGAAGTTCCAAATCCTCACAGGCAGAAGATATATTTAAAAAGCCTTTTAGAAGATCCCCAGTTCCAGAAAATGAAAGAACCTTTAACCCTTGCCCTGGGGAAGGATATCTACGGAACTCCTTACATAACTTCCCTTACTCAAATGCCTCATCTTCTGGTGGCAGGTACCACGGGCTCTGGAAAAAGTGTGTTTTTAAACACCCTTATATTAAGTTTGCTTTTTAAATATAACTGGAAGGATTTAAAACTTATCTTAATTGATTTAAAAAAGGTGGAATTTTCTGTCTATGAAAACCTGCCCCATCTCCTGGTCCCCATAATTTCAACTCCAAAGGAAGCAATGGCTTCCCTCCTGTGGGCAGTGGAAGAGATGGAAAAAAGAAGCGTATTTCTAAAAGAGAAAGGGATGAAGGACCTGGAAAGTTATAACAGAGAAATAGAGAGAATTGGCTCCAAAGAGTTTTTGCCTTATATAGTCATTTTCATTGACGAGCTGGCAGAACTTATGCTTTCCACTAAAAAAGCAGCAGAAGACCCCATAGTTCGGCTTGCCCAGATGGCAAGGGCAGTGGGGATACATCTGGTTCTGGCATCCCAGAGGCCTTCTGTGGATGTAATAACGGGACTTATAAAAGCAAATTTCCCTGCCAGGATTTCTTTAAGAGTTGTGGATAAGACAAACTCCCGCTTAATTTTAGATGACAATGGGGCAGAAAAACTTTTAGGGCAAGGGGATATGCTTTTTATTTCTCCACAAATAATAAAGATGAAGAGATTACATGGTGCCTACGTCTCCCCTCAGGAAGTTCAAAAAGTGGTAAATTATTTAAAGTCCCAGGAAAGGCCTCAATATGCCATTAACATTTTAAACACCCCTGTGGATTCTAAATTATTTCCAGAGGTGGAGGAAAATGAAGAGCAGGATCCTGTTTTCAGAAAAGCCCTGGAAATTGTTTTAATTGAAAGGAACGCCTCTGCTACCTACCTTCAAAGAAAACTGAGTATTGGTTTTGCAAAAGCAGGAAGGTTTTTAGACATAATGCAAAGAAAAGGAATAATTGGTCCTCCTCAGGGGGCAAAACCCAGGGAAATCTTAATCCCCCCTGAAGAAGTAAGCAAATACCTTTCAAAATTTGACAAAAAGTAAGGAATATCCTTCTTATATTAATCTATTTAAAAGTGGAAAACTTGAAGAAAGGGTTAGAATTTTTCTAGAAAAATTAAAAAATTGTGATATATGCCCTCGAAAATGTGGAGTGGATAGAACCAGGGAAGAAAAGGGCTTTTGCAGAACTGGAAGATATGCCCTTGTCTCTTCTTATAATTTACACTTTGGAGAGGAACCCCCCATTTCTGGATACAGGGGTTCTGGGACCATTTTTTTTTCCTTCTGTAATCTCTCCTGTATTTTCTGCCAGAACTGGACCATCAGCCACCTTGGAGAAGGTTATGTGGTAAGCCCTTTTGATTTAAAGGAGATTATGCTGGACCTTCAAAGAGCAGGAGCCCACAATTTAAATTTAGTGACCCCTACCCATATTGTTCCTCAATTTATGGAAGCACTATACCTGGCAATAAAGGAAGGATTTTCTCTTCCAATTGTTTACAACTCTTCAGGTTATGATTCAGTTGAGACATTAAAACTTCTGGATGGGGTTATAGATATCTATATGCCTGATGCAAAATATGGAGAAAATAGATGGGCAGAAAAACTTTCAGGGGCAGGGGACTATGTGGAAGTTTCCAGGGAGGCTTTAAAGGAGATGTACAGGCAGGTAGGGGAGTTTGAAGTGGACGGGGAAGGAATTGCAAAAAGGGGGGTTCTGGTAAGGCATCTTATTCTTCCTGAGAATATGGCTTCTTCTTTTAAGGTTCTGGATTTTTTAAAAGAGAACCTCCCCGGTTCCCTGGTGGCACTGCTTTCCCAGTACTGGCCCTCTTACAATGCTTTAAAATATCCCCAGCTTGGGAGGAGAATTACCTTAAAGGAATATGAAGAAGTGGCAAATTATGCAAAAAAAATAAAACTTAAAAACCTTTACCTTCAAAAGTAGAGGGTCAGGTCTTGAATCTTGACTGCTTTTAAATCCTGAACACAGGATAAAGCCTGCGGCTACCACGTTTCACCTTTCACGTTTCACCTTTTACGATAATTCTTGCTGCTCTTCTGTACTGCTGATCTGTTTTTGAAGTTCTGGTCCAATAAAATTCAAAATTTCCTTAAATAAAATTTCAAAAATTAAAAAACCTCTGGTAATTTAATTATTTATTTTCTTTTTAATTCTTCCAGAATTTTTCTGTTTATTGAAATTAAATCAGAGATTATTCCCAGCAGAAGTGTTTGAAAGGCAATTATCAGTGATACAGCACCAGCAATGAGGGATTGGATGTGCCCAAAGCCATCGCCGATTATGAAATAATATAGGAAGCGAAGAAAGAAAAAGATTCCTGGAAAGGCAATTATTAAGCTTAAAATAATAAATGTCTTTAAAGAGTTGTAGAGGACAAAAATTCTTAAAAGTTCAAATCCAGATTTTAAGATATATTCAAAGCTAGACTTCATAAGGCGGCTTTTTCTTTTTGTTTCTCTGGCATTAATATCCACAAAACTTATTTCATACCCCAGCTCTGATGCTTGAATTATGGTTTCAAGGGTATAGGTAAAATTTGAAAAGACCTGGAGTTTGGACGCAATTTCTTTTGAAAAAGCCCTAAAACCAGAGGTGGCATCCTTTACATCACTCTGGCTTAAAAACTGAACAACTTTGGTTCCTAAAAATTGAAAAAATCTTTTTGTAAGGGAAAAATGTCGCAGTTTTGAAGGTGATCGGTTTCCAATGACAAGGTGGCTTTTCCCTTCTAAAATAGGTTTGATAAGTTTGGGTATTTCCTCTGGTGGGTACTGCCCATCTCCATCTATATTGACAATAATGTCTGCTCCTTCCTCAAGGGCTTTCTTTATTCCTATCATAAAGGTCCTTGCAAGCCCCAACCTTCTGCTGTTGTCTATTATGATATCCACCCCTTCCTTTTCTGCTATTTCACGGGTTCTGTCTTGGGAGCCATCGTTTATTAAAATTACTTTAATCTCCTCAATCCCTTCTATTTTTTTTGGAATTCTCTTTAATACTTCACCTAAATTTTCTTCTTCATTATAGGCAGGTATTTGAATTATCAGTTTCATAATTTTTTAACTTCCTCAACTAATTTTATAATATTTTCATCCTTTAAAAAATAAAGGTTTATCTTTTCCAAAGGATCCTTTTGTAAATCATAAACTTCCACCTCTCCATTTTCTTTTAAGATTATTTTCTTGTCTTCTTTGATAAATGCTTTTGCCTTGATAAAATATTCATTTCCATAAAAATAAAATACCCTGTCTAAGGGAAATATATTTTCAAAGGAAGGTGTAAAATCTAAACCTTCAAAGTTTTTATATTCCTTTGATAGATTAAATTTTTTAAGGAGTGTGGGGTAGAGATCCAGTATAGAAATGGGATGATCTATTTTTTTCGGACTTATTAAAGGACCAGTCCAGATAAAGGGAACAACTAAAGATTCTTGATAGTAGTCCTTACCAGTTCCAATGCTGGAATGCTCCAACAATTCAAATCCCGATACACCAAGAATTAAAAAATTGGTTTTCTCAAACCACTTTTCCCTTTGGAGTTTTAAAAAAAACTTGCTAAAGGCATGATCCAGTTTTGAGATTTCCTTTAAATAATACTCTTTCAAAATTTCTTTCTGAATTTTCCCATCCAGGGTATCCATTTTTATATTTTCTGGAATTGAGTTTTTAAGAACGTCAATGTGGAGCCAGAAAATAAAGGGTCTGTTTAAACTTGTTATTTTTTCATAGCATAGGTCAAAAATGTCCCTGGTGTCATATTTTTTTTGTTTTTGGAAAAGTTTAAGGAAAAAGAAGTTTTCCAGAGTAAGGGAATAAAAGCCCTTCTCTCCATAAAAATGTTTTTCTTTAAAATAGTTTAAAATTTTATAATCTTTAAAACTTTTGGGAACCAGAAAAGAACTTTGATACCTTTCTGGGAAAAAATCCAGAAGACATTTTTCCTTCTGAATAAAGAGTTTTTCTATATTTTTTTTAAAATCAGGAGAAGCAAGGTAAAGGGATTGAAACATTGCTCCCTTGGATGCCATTTTTTCCATATCTGGCATATAGGCAAGGGAGTCCTTTCTGAAACCTTCCAGGGTGATGATCAGGAAATTTTGTCCTCTCCTTTCAAAGGGAGGTGGGTTGAAGGGGAAAAAATAGAAAAAAGATATAAAAAATAAT
>JBBFMJ010000046.1:0-9790 GCA_037478515.1 Thermoanaerobaculia bacterium | reverse complement strand
GGCATATTTACGAAAAGCATTCAGAGGTGAGTTATGAATAAAATTGTAGGGGCGTATAAACATACGCCCAAAATAAAAAATTCAAAAGGCATATCAATATATACAAAAACAAAAAATCGTAGGGGTGTATCAATATACGCCCGAAACCGAAAATCCATAAGATTAAAAGGTTACGATTATTCCCACCCAGGGGGATATTTTATTACAATTTGCACCTACAATCGCAAGCATCTTTTTGGAAAAATTATAAATGGGAAAATGGCATTGAATGATGGTGGTAAAATTGTTCAACAATACTGGTTAGAAATACCAAAACATTTCCCAAATGCCGGACTGGATGAATTTATCATTATGCCCAACCATGTCCATGGGATTATTATGATTCACAATAATGTTCAGGCGAACGATTATTCGCCCTCAAAATTTAAATCGCCTTCTAAAACCATCGGCTCTACCATCCGTGGTTTTAAAATTGCAGTAACCAAAGGGTTTCGTTTTAATTCTAATGTTTATATTGTGTGGCAACGGAATTATTACGAACATATTATTCGTAATGAAAATGAACTTAACAAAATTCGCGAATATATTGTAAATAATCCTTTACAATGGCGATTTGATAGGGAAAGTCCTTGGAGGGCGAATGATTATTCGCCCCTACAAAATCCGTATCACGATTTGGAGGAAAAAATTTATGGCAAAAAATAATAGTAGAAAAATAACAACTCCCCAATCATTAAATGCTTATATTAAATCCATCTGTGATATTATGCGCCGTTCAGGAAGAAGTGGTGCTTTGCAGTATGTTCCTGAACTCACCTGGATGCTTTTTTTGAGAATCCTTGATGAAAAAGAACAGAGGGAGGAAGAGGAAGCAAAAGCATTGGGCATTTCTTTTAACCCCTCCCTTGGCTATCCCTATCGCTGGCGGGACTGGGCATCTCCGTATAAAGAGGTTCAGGGGCTGGAAGGTTTAAGGGTTCAAGGGTTAAAAAGAAAAGAATTGCAAGAAGGGACACTGGGTGGGTTTATGTCCTTTGTCAATGGAGAACTTATTCCATACTTGCGGAATTTAAAAGATAAGCCCGGAGCAACACCCAGGCAAAAGGTAATCAGTGAAGTCCTCTCATCTACAGAAAGAACTTATATTGATACTGAAAGGAACCTTTTAGATATCCTTGATAAAATAAATGAACTTTCCCTTTCCAATGTGGATGAAACCCATATGTTCACTTTATCTCAGGTTTATGAAGGGTTGCTCCTTAAAATGGGAGAGAAAAATAATGATGGAGGTCAATTCTTTACACCAAGGGAAATTATTCGGGTAATGGTCAAGGTGATTGACCCCAAAGTTGGGGAGACAATTTATGACCCTTGCTGTGGGACGGGCGGATTTCTTGCCCAAGCTTATCAGCATTTGAAAGAAAAAGCAAAGACCGCTTCAGATATAGAAATTTTAAAAACAAAAACCTTTTATGGCAGGGAGAAAGAAAACCTTGTCTATCCCATTGCCCTTGCCAATCTTATGCTTCAGGAAATAGACGAGCCCCATATCTGGCATGGGAATACTTTAACAGGATTAGAATATTATGGGGGTTTATTTCAGGGAGCACCAGCACTTTTTGATATAGTTTTAACCAATCCTCCTTTTGGTGGGAAAGAAGGAAAAGATGCCAAAACCCAATTTGCTTATAAAACAAGCTCAACTCAAGTTCTTTTTCTACAGCATGTTATAGATAGTTTAAAACAGGGTGGAAGGTGTGGGATTGTTATGGATGAAGGGGTTTTATTCAGAACCAATGAAAATGCCTTTGTCCAGACAAAGAGAAAACTTTTAAATGAATGTGATTTGTGGTGTATTGTGAGCTTGCCTCCCAAGGTCTTTGTCAACGCAGGGGCAGCAAGTAAGACCAATTTATTATTTTTTACCAAGGGAAAACCAACTGCCAAAATCTGGTATTATGACCTATCAGATATTAATGTAAAAAAAAAGCAGCCCTTAACTTTAAAACATTTTGAGGAATTTTTTAAACTCCTTCCTGAAAGAGGTACCTCCGAGCGCTCCTGGATTGTAAAAATTGAAGAGATTGAAGCCAGAAATTATGATATAAAGGCAGTAAATCCAAATAGAAAATATGAAGAAGATAAAAGAACCCCAGAGGAAATAATTTCAGTTATTGAAATGGAAAATATGAAAGTGAATGAAATTTTGAAAAAATTGAAGGAAAATTAAATAATAGTTAGAAAATGGGTTAAGTTGGTTAGAAAATGGGTTAACTTTTTAAGGGTTTATAAAGGATTTTTTTTCTTTAAAATTGCTTTAATTAAAGGAAATTCTGGCACTTTCCCCAATTTATAAACCCTCTGGAATAAAATTTGCATAAGGATTATGATATAAGAAAGGAGGTCTTATGAAAAAACTTTTCTTTTCTTTTATTCTTTTTTCCGCGCTTTTGTTTTCCACAACTTATTATGTCAGGACAGATGGGGGAACAGGAACGCAATGTAATGGGCTTGCCGATGCTCCTTATCCCGGAAGCGGTGACAGTCAAAACTGTGCCTGGGCACACCCTTTCTGGGCTTTAAATGATTCAGGAGAATGGAAAATAAGAGGAGGGGATACTTTAATTATTGGTCCTGGAAGTTATATGATTGGATATGGTGCTCCAAATACCTCTGAATGGTGCGGAGCAGAATGGGCAGAAAGCTGTGTTCTGCCTCCAATTCCTTCTGGAAATTCAGTTTCTCCAACAAAAATTTTAGGGGCTGGTTACGACAGCGGTTGCACAAATCCCCCTGAACTATGGGCAACTCAAAGGATTTATCAGGTTTTATCCCTGGATGGAACTTCAAATGCAGAAATTCAATGTCTTGAAATAACAGACCATTCTTCTTGTGTGGATTTTCATTCAAACCCATCGGTTGCTTGCAACAGAAATGGTTATCCCTACGGTGATTGGGCATCCAATGGTATCTTTGCTTACAATTCCTCAAATGTTCTTTTGAAAAATTTAAACATTCACGGGCTTGCTGAAAACTGTCTTGCCACAGCAGCCCTTTCAAACTGGACCCTGGAAAATGTCCGTCTTGCTGGTTGTGGATGGGCTGGATGGAATGGGGAATACGGGGATAATCCTTCAAATTCAGGGACAATGCATTTTAAAAATTTAACAGTGGAATGGAATGGATGTGCAGAAACCTATCCAGGGGAGCAACCAGACCATTGCTGGGCTCAGAGCCGTGGTGGATATGGAGATGGAGTGGGTTTTCCCAGGACAGGGGGGCACTGGATTATTGAGGACTCTGTTTTCAGATACAACACTTCCGATGGGCTGGATCTTTTATATGTAGGAGTTGGATATCCCGATACCACCATTGAACTTAATAGAGTAAAGGGTTATGGAAATGCTGGAAATCAAATAAAACTTGGTGGAACAAGCATTATAAAAAATATGCTTTCGGTTGGGAATTGTGCCTTTTTCTGGCAGAAGCCCTTTGCCCAGGAATTTGGAAGTTTTGATGAAGGGGATACCTGCAGAGCAGGAGGTGCATCGGTATCCATAAATTTAGGTCAAAGGGACTATGCCAGAATTATAAATTCTACCATTGCCAGTCAGGGATGGGCACTTATTGAAGCCCAGTGTATTACCAAGGACTTCCCCGATGAACCTGACTGTCAGGGAACTGAGTATCTTGAAATAAAAAATTCCATTTTCAGGGGCTATGAGGATTACTGTGTCGGGGGTGGGAACCTAACTGATTTTATTGGAGATTTAGACCCTTATGGTTTTACAAGAGGGAAGGTGGATTACAATATTATTTATAATGCAGATTATGATGTATGCCCTCAGGGTCCCCATGATATATGCCAGAATCCCCTTCTGGTAAATGATAATCTGGACTCCTTTGATGGGCATTTAAAACAGGGAAGCCCTGCCATTGACAGGGGGACTTCAGAAGGAGCCCCTTCAGATGATCTGGATGGAAATGCAAGGCCACAGGGGATGGGATATGATATTGGTGCCTATGAATATTTCCAGCAGGGAGAAGTTTTATACCTGCTTCAGCAAAAAAAGGAGGAGCAGCTGGCTCAAACTGGGTTACAGACCTTATGGTTTTGAATAATTCTTCATCAAGTGCAAATTTGCAGTTTATTTATACACCCTTTGGTCAAAATGGAAGCACCAGCACTTATATACATAATGAAGCAGTGGGAGCAAAAAAGGGGGAATTTTTTGAAGATATATTAGCAAGCTGGTATGGTTTAAACAATACTGCTGGTTCGTTAAGGATAACTTCAAATGCCGATGTCCTGATTACTTCCAGAACTTATAATGATCAGGGAAGTGCTGGGACCTATGGACAGTTTATACCTGGATATAAAGAAGAAGATGCTATTTCCACAAATGAAAAGGCATACCTTATTGGAATAAGGAACGATTCCTCTTTTAGGACAAATTTTGGTTTTTCTGAAATATCTGGTAAGGAGACCAGGGTCAGAATGACTTTCTATTCAAATAATGGGTCCTCTCTTGGAAGCAAAGAATTTACAATTCCACCATATTCCTGGTATCAGCAAAATGTTGCTGATGTATCTTCTATCCAGAATGGTTTTGCCACTGTGGAAGTTATATCAGGTGGAAAGATTTTGTCCTATATTTCCATTGCAGATAACCAGACCTCGGATGCCATATTTGTCTTCCATCAAAAGGTTTCTCAGGTTCAAAATAAAAAACATCAAATGGTTCCAGTGATTGCCAGAGCAAAGGGGGGTTATGATACAAACTGGAAGAGTTCCTTGACGCTGTATAATCAGGCATCCACAAATCAAACCCTTACCCTGGACTTTTATAGTGCCACTTCAAAATATACAAAAAATTTAAACCTGTCAGCAAACAATCAAATTTCCTATGGAGATTTAATTTCTGAGGTTTTTTCAGAGGTGCAGGGAAATGTCTCTGGAAGTTTGCATTTAAATTCCACTCAGGGTTTGATGATTTCTTCAAGGGCTTATAATGATCAGGGGGCTGATGGGACATATGGACAATTTGTGCCTGGATGGGGGGAGGGGAACTTCCTTAAAGTAAATGAAAGTGGCTATATTTCCCAGATCCTTTCCAATTCCAGTTTCAGGACAAATATGGGGTTTAGTGAATTTGAAGGTAAAAGCACCAGTTTAAAGGTGGAAATTTATTCTTCTGATGGTTCAAAACTTAAGGAAAAAAATTATACCGTGGATCCTTTTGAAAATCTTCAGATAACTGGAATATTTTCCGATATGGGGATTTCAGGGGAGGTCTCTTACTCCTATGCAAAGATAACAGTCCTTTCGGGTGGTTCAATTTTTGCCTATGCCTCGGTGGTGGACAATAAGACAGGAGATGCCATCTTCATCCCTGCAAAGAAATAGGTAAACTTAAGGGCTGGCTTCAAGCCAGCCCTTTTTTAACTCTAAAATATTTTAAATTAAATAAAATCTGTTATAATATCTCTATGAAGTTTGTAAAGGGAAGTGAAAGGGAAGAAAAGAATTTTTTATCTTTCAAAAAGGGAGAGGTAATTTTCAGGGAAGGGGATCTGGGAACTGAAATGTTTGTAATTCAGAAGGGAAAGGTGGAAGTGAGAAAAAAAATTGGAGCAGAAGAGCAGGTTTTATCTGTACTTGAAAAGGGGGATTTTTTTGGAGAAATGGCAATTCTGGAAGGGATGCCCAGATCAGCCACTGCCATTGCCCTGGAAGATACCGACTGTATTGTCATAAATGAGGCAACCTTTGACAATATGATAAAGGAAAATGTGGAAATTGCCATCAGAATGCTAAGGAAACTTTCAAAGAATTTAAGGAGGACCACGGAACTTTTGGATCAGATTGCAGGAAAGACCTTTACCATACCCCGTTCTGAAGTGGTAAAAGAAGAGAACAAGCAAAGTCCCTTTGTTTTAAAGTCCCTTGATTGGCCTGATATTAAATTTTATGTAAAAGAAGAGGGATTGACTCTTGTTGGAAGAAAGGACCCTGTGACTGAAATCTATCCAGACATAGACCTTTCCAATTTAGATCCCCAGAAATCTGTTTCCCGAAGGCATGCAAAATTATTTATTGAAAATGATAAATTATTTATTCAGGAGGAGATAGGAACCCATAACGGGACTTTTATAAATGGTAAAAAGCTTGAAAAAGGGATAAAATATGAGGTAAATCCAGAGGACAGAGTTCAGTTTGGCCTTGTGGTTTTAATCTTTGAAAAAGAATGAATTTAGAGTTTTCTTAAAATTCCCCTTTTAAATAAAAATGGAAAACAGCTTTTATGATAAACCCTTAAGATATATTAAAGGAATTGGACCAAAACTTGCAGAAAAATTTAGCAGTGAAGGTTTTTTAAGGGTTTGGGACCTGCTCCTTCATTTGCCTTTCAGGTATGAAGACAGGAGGGATGTAGTTCCCATAAGTTATTTAAAGGTGCCAAATAAAAAATATTGCATAAGGGGAAGGGTTTTTGCAAAGGAAAAGTTTAGAGCAAGGTTCAGGAATCTCATAGTGGTAAAGATTCTGGTGGCAGATTCCACAGGAATGATTACTGTAAATTTTTATAATCAGCCCTATCTTTTAGATATCTTTAAGCTGGATGAAGAATATTATTTTTATGGAAAATTAAAATTTAAAAAGGGAATTTCTCTGGAAAATCCTCACTGGGAACTGGTGGCAAAGCCAAAGGGAAGGACTGGAAAACTTTATCCAATTTATCCTTCTATAGGGGATTTTAAGCCGTCAAAGGTTGCTCTTTTTTTACAAAAGGTAATGGAAAACCTACCAGAAGAGGAACCTTATTCAATTCCTCAGGATTTACTGGAAAAAAATTCCTTGAGAAAAATTTATGAATCCTTCAGATATCTTCACAATCCTTCAGACCTGGAAAAAAATGAAAAGGGAAGAGAGCGCCTTTCCTTTGATGAGTTTTTTGCTTATTTTTTATATTTATCCCTTTATAGAAAGGAGAGGGATGAAACCTTTGAAGGTCCAAAAATTGAAATAAACGATGAGATAAGAAAAAAGGTAAGGGAGGTTTTGCCTTTTAAATTGACAGAGGATCAAAAGAAAGTTTTAAAGGAAATTGCCTCTGACCTTTCTTCTTCAAAGCCAATGTATCGGCTCCTTCAAGGAGATGTAGGATGTGGAAAGACCATAATTGCCCTTATCTCTTCAATAATTGCTCTGGAAAATGGCTATCAGGTGGCATTTATGGCACCCACTTCCATCCTGGCAGAGCAGCATTTTGAAAGGTTTTCAAAGACCCTTAAAAGCTTAAATTATAAAATAGAAATTTTAACTGGAGGGACAAAACAGAAAAAGAGAAAGGAAATTTTAAAAATTTTAAAGGAAAGGGAGCCAATACTGCTCATAGGAACCCATGCCCTTATCTCTGAAAATGTGGAAATTCCAAATCTGGGGCTCTGTATAATTGATGAAGAGCATAAGTTTGGTGTAATCCAGAGGCAGATACTAAGGGAAAAAAAATTTATTCCCCATACCCTATATATGACTGCCACTCCAATTCCAAGGAGTTTGACTTTGACCCTTTATGGGGATATGGATATTTCAATAATTAAGGAGATGCTCCCGGGAAGGGGAAAGATAAGAACCTTTGTAAGGGATTTAAGCGTCCTGGAAAAGGTCTATCTTTTTGTGGAAAAAAAATTAAAGGAAGGAAGGCAGGCATTTTTCATCTATCCCATTATTGAGGAATCCGAGGCATTTGAACTCCCTGCCCTGGAAGAGTTTTTAAATCAGGTCAGGTCTTATTTTAAAAATTTCAGTATAGAAATGCTCCACGGGAGGATGGATTATAAATTAAAAGATGAGATTATGAAAAGGTTTTCAGAGGGAAAAATTGATATCCTGGTCTCCACACCAGTGGTAGAGGTAGGGGTAGATGTGCCCAATGCCACAGTTATGGTAATCCACTTTGGTGAAAGGTTTGGACTTGCCCAGCTCCATCAGCTCAGGGGAAGGATTGGCAGGTCCAGTTATGATGCCTATTGTATAGTAATTTCCAATAATAATTTAACGGAAGAAGGGAAAAAACGCCTGGAGAGTTTTGAAAGGATAAAGGATGGCTTTGAACTTTCAGAAGTAGACCTGGAATTAAGGGGACCGGGAGACCTTTTAGGGACAAGACAATGGGGCATTCCAAAATTTAAAGTGGCAGATATAATAAAGGATAAAAGTATTCTATTAAAGGCAAGGAATGCTGCAATGGAATATTTAGAGAAAGCTGGAACCTATGAAGCAAAAATTTTGTTGAAAAATTTGTTAAACTACTGGGATTTCAAGGAGGTTTTATGAAAAAAGGTAAATTACATGTCTACACTGGAGATGGAAAGGGAAAGACCACTGCTGCCATAGGGCTTGCCATAAGGGCTGCTGGGGCAGGGTTTAAAGTTGCCATTATCCAATTTGATAAGGGCTGGGAAGGGGTGGAGTTTTATCATGAAAGAAAGATTTTAAGGAAAATTGAAAATATTGACCTTTTCCCCACAGGAACCGTAAGACATAAGAAGGATGGCACCTTTAGATTTGATTTAAACGAGGAAGACTTAAAGGAAGCCAGAAGAGGACTTGAATTTGCTTATAAAGTTTTGAAAGAAAATAAACATAATCTTGTAATTTTAGATGAGATAATTGTATCCATTTACACAAAATTTTTAAAAATAGAAGAGGTTCTGGAACTGATAAAGTTCTGGAGAGAAAATTGCCACTGTGAACTGGTTTTAACTGGAAGGTATGCCACAGAAGAAATCTTAAAGGAGGCAGATCTGGTAACGGAAATGAAAAAGATAAAACACTATTTTGATTCAGGTGAAAAGGCAAGGGAAGGGATTGAATTTTAATGGGTAAAGAAATAATAATTAAAGGTGGAGGTCCCGCAGGGCTTTCTTGTGCCCTTTATTTTTTAAATAGGGGTTATAAATGTAAAATAATCGAAAAACCTGATTATCCTGAAAGGATGAAAAACAGGGGTTTTCAGGTTCTGGAAAATTACACAAAAAAAGAAGATAGTTTGAATTTACTGAAAGAACTTCAGGTGGAAGATTTTTTTTGCTATCCCTTAAACAAGGCAGTTTTCTGGGATTTTAAATACAATTTTTACAATTTTTTTTCAAAGGAAAATTTTGGATACTTGATAAAAAGGGGCGCCCAGGAAGGTTCCATTGATAGGGCAATGCTAAATAGAGCAAAGGAGTTAGGTCTTGATTTTGTAAAAAAAGAAGAGACCTTTCAAATTTGTGCCACAGGTTCCAGCCAACCCGATGGGATTGCTCAGGAGAGGCATTTTGAAACAGATGATAAATTGAGAATCTGGATACTTATGAATCCAGAGAGGATAAATGGGGGTTATGCTTATATTTTCACCTATGGTGGCAAGGGAACTTTTGGATGTGCCATAACCTATAAATTTAAAGAAATTAAAGAGATTTCCCAAAAATGCTGGGATTTTTTTCAAGAAATTGAAAACATTAGAGTGGAAAATCTGAAAGTTTATCATTCCTATGTAAATTTTTATATTCCAGAGAGTTATGAAGAGGATGGGATTTTATATGCTGGGGAAGTGGCAGGTATGCAGGACTTTTTTTTGGGGCTTGGAATAAGAATTGCAATGGAGGCAGGGATTCTGGCTGCCCGCTGCATAATTGAAGGTTTTTCCTATACAAAAGAAATAAAAAATAAATTTACAGATAAATTTAAAAGCTCCTTTGTTTTGAGGGTTCTTTATGAAAAAACCCCTGAATTTAT
>JBBFMJ010000045.1:0-9933 GCA_037478515.1 Thermoanaerobaculia bacterium | reverse complement strand
AAGATCAGAAGCGTGGTGGAGCAATAGAGCATAAAGAAATTGGTCATTTCAGGCATAATATTTGCTTTAATCAATACCTTTTTGAAGAAAAATAGATAAAAAACAAAATCCTACTGGATTTTACCTTGAGAAAGGGAGATTTTTTTATAAAAGTTCTTTATAGCATATCCCCCTTTGTAGAAAGGGCAAAATGAGGGGGATTTCGTATTTTTAGTTAGAGTATCATGGCTAAAGAATAGAGAAAACCAAATCCCTCTGTATCTCCCTTTAAAAAGGGAGATTTTTGCATGGAAAATTTTTACAAATATCCCCCTTTGACAAAAGGGTGATTAAGGGGGATTTTTTAAAAGCAAATCCCTTTGTGTCTTCCTTTGGGAAAGGGAGATTATTTTTTATTTATGTAAAGCCGACTCATGTTGTAACCCTAAATCGAATGGGGATGCGTAAGACCAGCCCCAACTAACTACTGCGCTGCTGTTCTTCTACTCTGCCTCACTATTAAACGCAAGCTAAAGCTTGCGGCTACAAACTTATTCAAGCGGGCTGGCGTAAAACCAACCCCTACTGACTGCTGCTCTACTGCGCTATATTCCATTCCTCTTTCTATAATCCCTCAAAATTGGTTCAAGTTTTTGAAGGGTTTCTTCTGGGACATATTTTAAATTTGTAACCACTGCTGTATCCAGTGTTTTATGGCAGCCGCAGGTATCTTCAAAATCTATTATTTTTACTGCTTCCTTTATAATTTGCTGGGAAATTTTTACATTTTGAGCAATTACCTTTAAAACATCTATTCCTGTAACTTCTCCCTTTTCTTCATACCAGCAATCATAATCTGTAACCATAGCCATTGTGGAGTAGCATATCTCTGCTTCCCTTGCCAGTTTGGCTTCCTGTACATTTGTCATACCAATTACATCTATATTCCAGCTTCTGTAAAGTTTTGATTCAGAAAGGGTGGAAAACTGGGGACCTTCCATACAGATATAGGTTCCACCTTTATGAACCTTTGCTTCAGCTTTCTTGCATGCCTCTTCAAGCCAGTCCAGAAGTTTTTTGCATACAGGATGGGAAAAGGAGGTATGGGCAACTATTCCATTCCCAAAAAAAGTGGAATCCCTGCGCTTTGTCCAGTCAATAAACTGGTCTGGAAGCACCACATTTGAAATTCCCAGCTCTTCCTTCAAGCTTCCCACTGCTGAAACAGATATAATCCTTTTTACACCCAAGAGTTTCATACCATAAATATTTGCTTTAAAATTTATTTCAGTAGGTAAAATTGTATGGTGCCTTCCATGCCTTGGAAGAAATACCACATCTTTTCCTTCAAGTTCTCCAAGTATAAAGTTATCTGAAGGTTCCCCAAAGGGCGTTTTTATCTTTTCTTCCTTGATAATCTTTAAATCTTGCATTTTATAAAGACCAGAGCCACCAATTATACCTAACATATTGCCTCCTGAATCTTTTTTGCAATTTTTAAAGCCCTAAGTGCCTTTTCTCCATCCACCAGAGGTTTTTTCTTTCCTTCAATGGCTTTTACAAAATCCATAATTTCAGCCCTTAAGGGCTCCTGCTGGGAAACTTCAATTTTTACCTCATCCACCAACTTCTGCCCATCCCTTTCAACAAGTTCATATGCCTTTATGGTTTTTTCAGCATAATCTACTGAAAAATACCTTTTTTCTTCAAAAATTCTCAGTTTCCTAACCCTCTCCTGGCTAATTCTCGAAGCTGTAATTGAAGCAACCCTTTTTCCTTCAAACTCCAGACGGGCATTACAAATATCAATTTTTTCTGAAAGGACCGGTATCCCCACTGCCTTTGTATCCACCAGATCATTTTTTAAAATATCCATAACAATCTGTATATCATGTATCATTAAATCAAGTATTACATCCACATCCAAGCTCCTTGGAGAAAAGGTGGCAAGGCGTTCGATGGTTATATATTTAGGGTTTTTAACATTTTTTATAACTGCTTCCACCACTGGATTATGCCTTTCAATATGCCCCACAGCAAGGATTAAGTTTTTTTCTCTAAAGGAATTTACAATTTCCTCCCCATCTTTAATGTTATCTGATAAGGGCTTTTCCACAAGGGCATTTATACCTTCCAGAGCACATTTTAAAGCCACTTCTTTATGATAAATGGTTGGAACTGCAATAATTACAGCATTTATTTTTTTTATTAAATCTTCAATTTTTTCAAAAAAAGGCACTCCAAATTGCCTGGAGACCTCTTCTGCCCTCTTTAAATTTAAGTCATAGATCCCTTCAAATTGAACTTCTTTTATACTTGAAAGAACCCTTGCATGGTGGAAACCAAAGACCCCTGCCCCAATTAATCCAATCCTTATCATCTTCCAATTACTCCCCTCTTGGATGTCTTTATGAAATTTAAAAAATATTCAATGTCCTCATCCCTTTCCATCTCTTCTTCTGCTTTTTTTATTGCCTCTGAAAACAAAAGCTTGCTCTGGAAGAGTATGCGAAAGAGTTTTTTTAATTTTTCAATTCTTTCCTCTGAAAAACCAAGGCGCCTCAAACCAATTACATTTATTCCATAATTTTTTGCTGGTCTGGAACCAACAGTCCTGCAAAAGGGCAGGACATCTTGCGTTGCCACGGTAAAACCACCTAAAAAGGCATATTTTCCTACTTTACAGAACTGATGGATTGCAGAAAAGGCACCAATGGTGGAAAAATCCTCCACTTCCACATGTCCTGCAAGGGTTCCACAGTTGGCAAAGATTATATTATTTCCAACCTGACAGTCATGGGCAATGTGGGAATATGCCATAAAAAAGTTTTTGTTTCCAATCCTTGTGATACCACCACCCTTTTTTGTCCCCCTGTGTATTGTGGTATATTCTCTTATAGTATTTTCATCCCCTATTTCCAGAAAGGTCTCCTCTCCTTTATATGTCAAATCCTGAGGTGCAAAACCAATATGGGAAGGACCATAAATTTTGTTATTTTTTCCAATCTTTGTCCATCTTTCTATCTGGACAAAGGATAAAAGGACAGTCCCTTCCCCTATTTCTACATCATCTCCAACTATACAATAGGGACCAATTTCAACATTATCAGAAATCCTTGCCTTATTTGATATTATTGCTGTGCTGTGTATTTTGCTCATTCTTTATCCACCATTATTGATAATAGTTCCGCTTCTGCACAGAGATTTCCATCCACTTTTGCCTCTCCCCACAATTTACATGTATTGGACCTCTTTTGCAAAACTTTAAGTTCAAAAATTATCTGATCCCCAGGAATAATGGGCTTTCTAAACCTTGCCCTGTCAATTCCCATAAAATAGACCAGTTTATTTTCTTTATCTGGAACATCTTTTAGTAGAAGACAACCCCCAACCTGTGCCATTGCTTCAATAATGAGTACCCCTGGCATAATGGGTTTCCCAGGAAAATGCCCCTGAAAAAAGGGCTCATTTATGGTTACATTTTTTAAGCCCTTTACATAATCCTCACCCACTTCAATTATCCTGTCCACAAGTAAAAAGGGGTATCTATGAGGAAGGGATTTGAGTATTTCATCAATCTTCATCATCTTTGCCTCCCTTTATCAATTTATTTATAAATGCCTCTCTTTTTAGCCAAAATTTATGTTCCATTGAAGGAAAACCTGAGACCTGTATTCCATCAGGGGTATCCTTGGTAACCCCACATTTGGCTGAAACTTTCACATTTTTTCCTATCTTTATATGCCCCACTGCACCTGATTGACCCCCAAAGATGGTTCCATCCCCTATTTCGGTGGAACCAGCAATTCCTACCTGACCCGTCAGGATACAATTTTTTCCAATGATTACATTGTGGGCTATCTGGACTAAATTATCAATTTTTGTCCCTTTTCCAATAACTGTTGGTGAAAGGGTCCCACAGTCAATGGTGGTATTGGAACCAATTTCCACAAAGTCCTCAATTAAAACCCCTCCCACCTGAGGAATTTTATGATACTCACCTTTATGAAAAGCAAAACCAAAACCATCAGATCCAATTACTGCTCCACTGTGGATAATTACACCCTTTCCAATTTTCACCCTTGGATAGATTGAAACCTGCGGATAAATGATACAATTTTCCCCTATTTCAATATATCCCAGCAGAACTGCTCCTGGATATATTTTTGTCCCTTTTTTAATCTTACAAAAAGGACCGATATAAACATTTTTTCCCAAAAAAACACCCTCTTCAATTTCTGAATCTCTGGAAATGGTGGTCTTTTCCAAAAATTCAGTTTCCAGTTTAAGGGGAGGGTAAAAAAGAGGGATCAATTTTGAAAGGGCAAAATAGGGATCTTTATGTTTTATAAGATATTTTCCTTCTATGTTTATGTTTTCAGAAGTCAGTATTGCCTTTACTTTTGAATTTTTTGCCTCTTCCAGGTATTTTAAATTTGTAAGAAAAGATAAATCCTTCTCCCCTGCTTCTTTTAGAGTTTTTAAATTTTCAACTTCAAAGCTCTCATCGCCTTCAACAACGCCTTCAATCTTTTCAGCAATGGTTTTTAAATTAAACATCTACTGCTGTTTTGGAATATTTACCTGTGTATTGAACCTTAAAAGCACTTCATCAGTTATATCCACTGCCTCAGAAGCATAGACAAGGCCACTGTTAAATTTATTAAAAATCAAAGCAAAATTCTTTTCCTTTCCAATTTGATTTATTATAGGAAATATCTTATCTTCAATTTTTTTCAGTTCTTCCTCTTGCATATCTTTTATCTGCCTTTCGGTATCATCTTTAAACCTTTTATAGGCAATTTGCTTGTCTTCATATTCTTTCTGTTTTGCCTTTAATTTTTCTTCTGATAAAGCAAACCTCTGTTCCAAGATTGATTTTTCTAAAGCAGCCAGTTCCTCTTCATACTTTTTTGCTTCCTCTATTTTTTTGTCCCTGAATTTTTTAATCTTAGCCACTGCTTCTTTCCCCGCTGCTGATTCCATAAAAATTCTGTCCACATCAATTACTGCCACTTTTGTGGGCATTTCCTGGGCAATTAAATTAAAAGATAAAATTAAAAAGAAAAACAAAAATATCATCTAAACCTCCTTTTTAAATTGAAGGTAATATAATAACATATTTTTTAAACTTTAAAAAGATCAGCTATAAAATTTCTTCAAACAGGTGGGGCATAAACTATGGGATATCTTGTTTTTTATACTTTCCAGCACTTTTTCTGGCACCTTTATCCATTTTAAATCAAGCACTTTCATCCTTTTGCAATAAGAGCAAAGAATAAAAATCTCATCTTTTTCCACAAAGGGACTTTCGAAAAATTTCTCCAGTTCAATTATAAATCCCTTCAAAACCTCCGGCTTTCCCTTTTCATTTTCCTTTACCACCACACCCAAGTCCAGATACCATTTATATTCACCTGTGGGCTCTTTAACCTGAAAAAATTTCTGGTAAATCTTTACATCATTATTTAGCAATTTCCTTAGTTCTTTCAAGGAATTCCTGGTACTATTTAAATAATAAAGGTTTAAAAATTTTTCCAGATCAAAATGCAGCAATATCTCTTTTCCTGAATTAAATCTGAAGCTCCCCTTTTTTATATCCCATTCCCACCAAGGAAAAGGGGAGCTTTCATTTATTTTATCTATTATCCTTGCAAGGTCTTTCATGGACAGGTATAGGTTACCTTTATCTTTCCATCCTCCTTTGTCAAATAAAGCGTACAGGCAGGGGTGGTGAGTTCATAAAATACCAAAGGTCTAGAATTGTCTGTAAGAACCGTTGCATCAGGGTCAATCCAGGTGGAAGGAAGGTATGACTTATAAAAATCATCATCATCCTCTGAGCCATTTAAACTTCTCTTTGCCCCTTCCCCTTCCTGTGGAATTTTATTTGGTCCAACTGGATCAAGTGCTGGATCTAAAGGATATGCCTGTATGAATATCTTGGATGGGTCGTAACTGGAAAGGGAGGTGGTTTCATCATTCCTTAGTAAGTGTGGGGGCGGATAGGAGTTAGGATCCAAAAAGTCAGGGTTTCCATCCCTATCTCCATCGTAAATCCCTTCTACTGAATCAGGTATCCCATCCGAATCGGAATCGGGATCCAAATAATTGGGCGTTCCATCTGAATCAAAATCTTGCGTCCCTTCTTTCCCATCTGATATTCCATCCCCATCGGAATCCACATCTAAATAATTTGGCTTCCCGTCTCCATCTCTATCATTTGTCCCTTCAATGGAATCAAGTATCCCATCTCCATCGGAGTCCAGGTCTAAAAAGTTTGGCATTCCATCCCCATCTGCATCCCCTGTCCCTTCCACTGAATCAGGTATTCCATCTCCATCGGAATCCAAGTCAAGGTAATTTGCTGTCCCATCTCCATCAAAATCATCTAAAAGGTAACTATTTTCTATGTAATCCGAGATCCCATCTCCATCGGAATCCAATGAAGAGTCGGGGTCTAAGTAATCTGGTATCCCATCTGAATCTGAATCATAGGTCCCTTCCATTTTATCTGGCCTTGTATCCCCGTCTGAATTAAAATCTAAATAGTTTGGTATTCCGTCTCCATCTGCATCATCATTTTGAGGATTTCCATCGCCATTTGCATCTTCCACCCTTGTGGGTATCCCATCCCCATCATCATCTCTGTCCCAGATGTCTGGGATCCCATCTTGATCCCTGTCCTGTAAAACTGCTGGATTTGTCTCATAGGAATCATCCAATCCATTTCCATTTGCATCAGTAATTGTATCTATCCTTCCATCATTGTTTGTATCAGTTACATTTGCATTATCATTTATTCCATTAAAGTTTGAATCGTTCCCTTCATTTATATCCCACGCACCATCCCCATCTGAATCCAAGTCAAGATAATTTGGTATTCCATCCCCATCTAAATCTGTGGAACCTTCAAAGGAATCAGGGATTCCATCATTGTCTGAATCCCAATCTAAATAATTTGGCACTCCATCCCCATCTGAGTCAGAATTTCCTTCCGTTGCATCGGGTATTCCGTCTCCATCTGTATCCAAAGGATAGTCAGGGTCTAAATAGTTTGGGGCTCCATCGGAATCTGCATCAGAAGTCCCTTCTACTCTGTCCAATAATCCATCTGCATCTGAATCAAAATCTAAATAGTTTGGTATCCCATCACTATCAAAATCATTTGTTGTTTCCACTGAATCTGGTATCCCATCCCCATCTGAATCTGGGTCTAAATAGTTTGGCACTCCATCCCCATCTCTGTCTCCGGTCCCTTCAATTGAATCTCCTATACCATCTCCATCTGAATCCAAATCCACATAATTTCCAAGCCCATCTCCTCCATCTGCCAAATCCTGCCTTCCTTCAACGGCATCGGGTATTCCATCATTGTCTGAATCAGGGTCTAAATAATTTGGTATTCCATCTAAATCAGTATCATCATCATTTGGTCTTCCATTATTGTTTGCATCTTCTTCAATTGTGGGAATTCCATCCCCATCATCATCGGGGTCCTGAAAATCAGGAAAACTGTCTCCGTCAGTATTTTGAACTGCTGCTGGGTTTGAATCATAACTATCATCCACTCCATTGTAATTTGTATCTGTAATTGTATCTATCCTTCCATCATTGTTTAAATCCTGAACAAAAGTGTTATCATTTTGTCCATTGTGATTGGCATCATTTCCTTCAATTAAATCCCATACCCCATCCCCATCTGAATCGAGGTCTAAACAGTCAGGGGTTCCATCTCCATCTGTATCCCCTGTTCCTTCAACGGTATCTAAGATCCCATCGTTGTCATCGTCTAAATCAATGGAATTGGTTTTTCCATCCCCATCAGAATCCAATTCCAGTGTGAAGGAATCTGTGGAAACCATATTGGGATCCAATGGAGTATAAATTGGCGGAATGGGAGATGAAGAAAGATATACAACAGCATTATAAGTTCCATAGGTTCCAAGAGAAGAAGCAGGTATGCTTGAAGAAATTCCTCCAGCAGGAGTTGCTTGAACTACCTGTGTGGAAATTAAACTGCCATCAGCACCATAATAGGCAATTACATAAAATTCACTGGGAATGTAATTTGAACCTATAAGGTAAATATTTTGAGATAAAGAAAAGTAATCAGAAGGATAATTTCCACCTGCGTCAAAGAAACTTGAAAGATCTGCACCAACAGAAAACCAGATTGTCTTTTCAGCTATCAAATTACCACAGGAGCCCCACCATTCAACTTTTACTTGATAAGCACCTTTGTTTAAGAAATGAACATCTCCAATGGAAATTGTTTCTGAGGAAGTATTTAAAGCAAAAACAGTATGGGGAGAAGTTATCCTTGTATACTGGCTTCCAGTATAAGAGTAAAAATTTCCATCCTGATTTAAATAATGGGTTCCACTCTGGTTCCTTACCAGGTACCTGTATTCCGTATCTAAATAATCCGCCCCTTCTGAAGAATTATAAAAGTAAGCGGAAATTGTAAGGTTTTCGCCAATTAAACCATAATTTGCCTTTGCTGTTAAAACAGGATTTACTATTGAATCATTTTGAGCAGGATCTAAAATTATTGTAATTGAATCAATTAAGGTAGAATAATCATAAAGCTGGATCGTCCAGGTACCTAAAACATCATTATTTGTAAAGGTATACTCATCATTGGCTCTCCCATTTCCATCGGAATAAACACTTTGATTCCTTCTTATTTGCGAATTTGGATTTATGTATCGCAAGGAATATCTATTTACTTGATTTGCTGATAAATCATTACCTTGGCTATAAATTGTTTTACACCGTGCAAAAATTGTGCCAGAAATTGTCCTATTTGGATCTTTATATACTCCCAAATAACTCACTCTGACTTCATCATAAACAGAAACATAATAAGATGGGGTGTTCTGGGAAGTGGCAGTTAAAACCAGAGTGTCCTGGGCAGGGTAATTTGAAGCAAGTAAATCTGGAATTATGACTTCCATTACAAAATTTAAAGTTCCACCATTTCTTGAAAGAAATACAGGACCTGTAATTAAAGTGCCATCTGATGGGTTTCCATCCCCATCGGGGTCTGTATAGAATCTTCTGACCCATCCCCTTGTGGAAGTGGCTGAAAGCGTTACATAATCATCACTGGACCAGGAATTTATAAGGGTATGGGCAAAAAAGACAGACCTGTTATCCCCTGAGTATTTTCCAGTTCCATCCCTCAAAAGATAATCAGGGAAAAGCTCAAAACGATTTCTTACTTGTGTAGTTATTTCCACTTGAGCAGAATTTTCATAATTTTCACCAATGGCATTGAACTCTACAAAATCCACATCCACTCCAGGAGTGGCACCCGGTGGAACCTGAATTCCTATAATTAAATTCAATGTATTTCCATTAAATAGAGTTCCAAAGTCAGGCAGACCATTTGAATTTGAATCATATCCAGAGGTGATAGTTTCCCAAATTCCATTCCCTCCTATATCAATGGCAACCAGAACCCCATCTGAAGGATTACCATCCCCATTGGGATCTGTATAAAGGTAAATTGTGTACCCCAGGGCAGAAAAACCATAAAAATCAAAGACATCATTAAAGGCCAAATTTTCAAGCTGGACACCATAATAGACAGTGCTGTTTGGCATTCCAGTTCCCTCAATAGATTGTGGGTAAAATAAAACATTTCCAATGGCTGTCCTGTCAAGGGCAAAGGCATATTCATTGCTGTTTATGGAATAAGCATAAATCTGGGTTTCTTCAATTCCTGTAATCCCTGTTGGTGCAATAATTTGAAGGCGAACCAAAAAGGTCTGGTTTGGTGTAAGGACAGGGGAATCGGGCTCGCCATTTGAATCACTATCATAAGATGAATTTAAATAATCCCATACTCCATTCCCTTCATAGTCCTCTGCCATCAAAACATTATTTGAATTATCATACAATTTTACATACAAACCAAGGGAAGAAAGAGAAGCAAAATTTGCCCTA
>JBBFMJ010000044.1:0-9992 GCA_037478515.1 Thermoanaerobaculia bacterium | reverse complement strand
AAGATAAACTTCCACATAGGAACTTCGCTCTTTTCCTTCCAGTTTTTCAAAATTTAAAATTATTTCCAATTCCTTATGTATTTTTTTTAAAGGATAATCATAGGTCTCCCCTCTTTTTAATACTTTTTCCCTTTCAAGGACCCTTTCCTCTCCATCAATTTTTATAATGGCTTCTTTTAGGTAAACATCTTCGTTTCCCCAGAATAGATTTTTTTTCTTTGGTATGGTTATTTTTACTGAAAAAATATTTTCTCCTTTTTGTTTCCATAAAAAAGGTGTTTTTTCAATGTCAAAGGAAAAATTTAAAGCCATAGGATTTTCTTCTGAAAGGTATGCATATTCAAAGGTCCCATCTTCCTTTGGACCCCTTAAACTGTAAATTCCTTCATCCAGTATTTCATTTAAAATCTTTTCCGCCTGACTTTTTTCAAGGTATGGCAAAAGGACCTGAAAACTTTTAAGTTTTTCACATAATTGAAAAGGTGTAAGGAAAAGCAAAATTAAAAGAAAAAAGTTCATTTTTCATACCCCCTGTAAATATTATCCCAAGAATTTAAAAATTTATCCATTTTAAATTCTTTTTTTGCCTTCCATTCCCATTCTCCTCTATGGGCTTTTATCATTTTATCTTTTAGCTTAAAGATATCTCCCTTTTTGAAAAAAAGGCATTTCCCAGAAACCACTTCAGGAAGGGAGCCAGCATCAGAAGAAATTATCGGCACAAAAAGGGCTGATGCCTCTGCTGCTGCCAGCCCGAAACCCTCTGAAAGTGAAGGGATTACCACACAATCCACCCCCATTAAAAATTTAAAAAGTTCCTCCCTTTCCAAGGGCTCCATTATTTTAATTTTTTCCTTTACTTTACAGGAAGATATGATTTCCATTATTTCCTTATATTCCTTCTCTGGTTCCTTTGAGAGGATTAAAATTAACTTTACCTTTTCAATTTCTTTTTCCAATTCCTCAAAAGCCTTAACCAGAAGGTCCACCCCCCTCCAGTGCCCAGGTCTTCCAAAATAGAGGTATTTAAATATTTCTTCCCTTTTTTTATTCCATTTTAAATCCTCTGGAACCTTTACCCCTGCTGGAATTTTTAAATTGTTGCCCGGGGATATTTTATTTAGTTTATTCAAAGTATATTGCGATTCTGTAACTTTTAAGGAAAAGGGAAGGTTTAAAAGGAAGAATTCTTGAAAGGAGCCAGTCAATTTTTGAAATTTTGAAACAAAGGGAACCCTCTTCCATTCCTCAAGCCAGATTTCATGGACAGATAAAATTGATGGTTTTCTTAAAAGAGTAGCAGAAAGGGATGCAGAAAAGACACCCCCATAGGTGGAAGAATGGATTATATCAGCTTCCTTTCCATATTTTAATATAAAAGGGAAGGAAAAAAAAGTAAAGAAAAACCTCTTTGCCTTTGGAAATTTAATTCTTTTTATTTCTACACCCTTTAAGTTTTCTTCTTTTTTTGTATCCTTTAAATGGTTTGTAATAACTCTTACCTTATGCCCCCTTTCAACCATCCCTTCTGCAAGGTTCTGAAAGAGGGTTTCAACCCCTCCTATGTGGGGAAAATAATATTCCAGGACATATAGTATCTTCAAAAGGGTCTTGTATGGGGCTTTGCCTTTAATTTTAAAAAGAAGACATCCTGATTTGGTTTATCTGCTCCACTTACCTTAATGGTATTTCTGTTGTCACCCCAGGCAAGGTAATAATACTGGCCATCGGAAACAATCTGGTTATAATCACCCATATAGCAACTGGAAGAGGCAGGGGGGAAGGGTTTGCAGGTAACCCTCCTATTCTTAAGCCAGGTTTTTCCTCCGTCCAGAGATTGAGCCACATAAACATGGATATTTAAATTATTTGGATCATCCCTTCTATCATAAAACATTACCATAACATTTCCATCTCCAGCACTGGCAACCCAGGGCATAAACTGGTCATTGGTGGTGGTGTCATCATTTATCTTCACAGGGCTTGTCCAGGTTTCCCCTCTATCTGAAGACATAACAAAGGCAACATCGGAATCATCCTTGGCGTTTTTATTTTGCTTGTAGTGGTAAACCACATAGATATTTCCATTTGCCGGATCCACAGCCACGGAAGGAATTGAAGCAACCCTTATCTGTCCTTTTAAAGCAGTCCATCCATCACAGGAATTAGTGGCTTCCCTGTTGAAGGGGTTTTGAAAGGAAGGGGTGACCTGGAAGGGTCCTTCCCAGGTATTTCCTCCATCAAGGGACCTTACAAGATAAAGGATATTAAAATTAAATTCATCATAGACAACATAAATTTCCCCTGAAGGACCTGATGCAACACCGCATAAACCCCCATACCAACCCGACTGAATAAGGGATTGGGCATTGGACCAGGTCTTTCCATTGTCCTTTGATGTTATTGCCACGGGCACCACTTCATCAGAGTATCCATCCCTGTTGAGGTCTGCAAAGAGGGTCCAGGCAAGGGTGATTACCCCATTTGCAGGAGACCAGTTTGCCCATTCCTTATCATGAAACATTCCCGGGTTTTCCAGAAGTTTCCCTTCAAAGGGTGAAAGGAGTCGGGAAAGGACTGATTTGGAATTTTCTCTTGGAAAGGTTTTCCCCCCATCAAAGGACTCATGCATAACAATGGTTGAATTTATTGTTCCACCATAGGAAAGCTGAAAGTAAATAAAATGGTTTGGATTGAAAGGATTTGAAAGGACCATTGGGTCACCACCACCATAAAGCCCTCCTTGAGCAATCATACCACCACCATCTATAAAGGTTTTTCCTCCATCCTGAGAAAAAGCATATCCGCTTACAGTTACATTGTAATTATTATCGTCATTGTAAGTTACTACAATATTATTTCCAGCCACATCCAGGGATACCTCATTTTGCATATATCCACGGGCATTTAAATCCTGATTTGGGTCTGTGGTTTGAACTTCCCTACATCTTTCTTCGCCTTCTTCCTCCACTACTTCACCTGAAAAAACTGAAGGGGGTATGGGCTGAAGTTTTGCTGTAAGTTCATCGGAAAGTATTTTTATACTTTCATGAAAGTACCAGGCGTCGTGGTCTTTAAATTTAGGTTTTTTCTTAGAGATTTCAGGGTATGCACCTTTCTTTTCCATACCAACTTTTGTAGTGCAGCCAATAAAGGCAATGATGAGCAAAAGATAAAATAGTTTTTTCATTTTAACCTCCTAAAACATAAATTATATCATAATTTAATTTATGTTATAATTTTATAATGGATCTCTTGATAACTGGTCCCCAAGGGGAGCAGACCGTTAAGCTTCATAAAAAGAGAAATTCTCTTGGCAGAAGTAAAGAATGTGATATAAATCTTGCTGATTTTTCTGTCTCCCGTTTCCATGCTTTTCTTTATGAAGAAAATGGGGTCTGGTTTATAGAAGATAACAATTCCACAAATGGTGTCTATGTAAATAATAAAAAAGTTCAGAGAGCAAAGATAGATGTGGGTGATGAGATTACAATAGGAAATTTTAAACTGGAATTGATCCATACCACCCAGGTGGCTTCGGGAACCTTTTTCAGAACCCTCCATGATTTTCAACTTGACTATCAACTGGATTCCTTTCCAAAGGAAGAAGGAAAAAAAGAACCCCAGGAACAGGAAAGGAAAAGCAAAATCCTTTCAATCCTTGTGCAGATGGCAAAGACTCTCCTCACTGCCCAGTCCTTGGATGAGGTTTTAAATAAAATTATGGAAATGGTCTTCGATGCCTTAAATGCAGAGAGGGGCTATATTTTACTTAAAACCAATGGAAATCTGGAACCAAAACTCATAAGGTCCAAAAGTGGAACCTTGACCAAAGATGATATGCCCTTTTCCAAGACCATAATTGATCAGGTAATAAATCAGAAAATGTCCCTTATAACCCAGGATGCTTTAACAGATGCCCGTTTTGAGGAAGGAAAATCTATAAAAATACATCAAATTCGTTCTGCCCTCTGTGCTCCTTTATGGAATCAGGACAGGGTAATAGGGATGATTTATGTGGATTCCCCTTCTAGAATAGGAATTTTTTCTATGGAAGATTTAGACCTCTTAACTGCCCTTGCCAATATGGCAGCGGTGGCTCTGGAAAGGGCAATCCTTACACAAAAATACAAAGATGAAGAGAGGGTTAAAAATCAGCTGGCAAGATACCATTCCCCTGCCATAGTGGATGCCATTATTAAAGAAAAGGAATTGACCTCTTCTGCCTTAAATGCTTCCCTTGTTTCAGATATTTCCATACTCTTTGCAGATATTGTAAGTTTTACCACTTTAACCGAGAAAACAAGCCCTATGCTTCTTATGGAAATTTTAAATGAATTTTTTTCCATTGCCACGGATTGTATCTTTGAAGAAGGGGGGACTCTGGATAAATTTATCGGGGATGCAGTGATGGCTTTTTTTGGAGCCCCCATTCCTCAAAAAGACCATGCAGACAGGGCAGTCAGATGCGGTATAAAGATTCAAAAGGCACTGAAGGAATGGAATAAAAAGAGAAAAGAAAAGGGAGAGGAGGAAATTTTTGTAAGGATTGGAATACACTCGGGAAATGCAGTGGTGGGGAATTTTGGTTCTGTAAAAAGGTTGGAATACACTGCCCTTGGCTCCACAGTAAATATCTCTTCTCGCCTGGAAGAGTATGTGGCAGGGCCTGGTCAAATTGTGATTTCTGAGGATTGCAAAAAAACCCTTAAAGAAAAATATAACCTTTCAAAGCTTGGAAAATTTACCCTTAAAGGTTTATCAAAAGAAATTGATGTTTTTTTGGTGAATTATGAAGAATAATAATAAATATGCTATAATAAAATTATGGAAAAGAAGATAAGAGTTCTTATTGCAAAACCAGGACTGGATGGACATGACAGGGGGGCAAAGGTTGTGGCACGTGCTTTAAGGGATGCAGGGATGGAGGTGATTTATACTGGTTTAAGGCAAACACCTGAGCAAATTGTAAAGGCAGCAATTCAGGAAGATGTGGATGTAGTTGGGCTTTCAATACTCTCAGGTGCCCATATGGTTTTAGTTCCAGAGGTCTTGAAAAAATTAAAAGAAAATGATGCAGAGGATATTAAGGTGGTTGTAGGGGGTATAATTCCTGAAAAAGATGAGGAGGAACTTTTATCTTTAGGAGTAAAAGCAGTTTTTACACCTGGGACATCCACTCAAAAAATAGTAGAAATAATTAAAGAACTGGAAAATAAAGAATAGGAGGTACTATGCCTAAAAAGGTTTTGGTGGCTGATGATAGTTTGACAATTCAAAAGGTTATAGAGTTAACCTTTTCAGAGGAAAACTATGAAGTGGTTGCCTTTTCCAATGGAAAAGATGCCTTGGAGTATTTAAGGGGAGAAAGGGTAGATGTACTTCTGGCAGATGTGGTTATGCCAGAAATAAATGGTTATGAATTATGTAGGGAAGCCAAAGCCCTATACCCAAATCTTCCTGTAATACTTCTTACAGGTACCTTTGAACCCTTTGACAAGCAAAAGGCAATAGAAGTAAAAAGTGATGATGCTGTCATTAAGCCCTTTGATTCTCAAGCCCTCATACAAAAGGTGGAAGAACTCATAAGCAAGGCAGCACCAGAAATCCCTCATCCAGAACTACCAAAAGAAGAAGCTATCCTTCCAGAAACACCACCACTCCCAGAAGAAAAAGTGGAAGAAGTTCCCCCTCCTCTGGAGTCATCCCAGCCAGCACTGGTTTCAGAAGAGCCGCCCATAGAAGGTCTTCTGCCTGAAGAACCTTTGGAAGGAAGGATAGAAGAAAAGTTGCTGGAGGAATCTCCTCTGGCTGAGATACCCTCTTCGGAACCCCTTTTTCCAGAAGCCCCTCCTTCTGTGGAAGGGTTTCCTGAAGCTCCTCCTATTTCTGAAGAGGTAATTGCAGAAGAGAAAAAAGAAGAGGTCTTTCCTCCGGAGGTGGCAGGGGCTGAAGAGATGGTGCCAGGGGAAGCCCCTCTTACTGAGGAGCCAATTTTTGAGCAACCTGCGGAAGAAATGCCAAAGGAAGAAGTATTCTTTGAAGAAAAAAAAGAAGAATATTATTTTGAAGAAAAGAAAGAAGAAGTTTTACCTCCCCAGGAGGAATATCTTACTCCTTCAGAAACAAGAGAAGAGTTTATTCCAGAAGAAAAACAGGAGATGCCCTTTTTGGAACCCACAGAGAAGGTAGAAGAAAGAGAAATGGAAGTTCCAGAGGAAAGTTATGAGCCCCCAATGATGCAAGAGCCACAAATTCCCTATGAAGAGGCGCCCTCTTATGAAGAAGAAAAAATAATATCCTATGAAGAAAGGGAAGGAAAGATAGAAGAGCTGGAGGAAAGACCTTACATTGAAGAAAAATTTGAAGAAGAAAAACTTGCTCCCGTATTTGAAGAGAAACCCCAAGAAGTTCCTTTTTATGAAGAAAAGGTCTATGAAAAACCTGCAGAACAACCCCTGATGGAAGAAGTTCCCCCTGCAAAAGAGGAAGAGATAAAATATGAGGAAGCACCCAGGGAAGAGGTAAAAGAAGTGGAAGCACCTCCAGTAAAATTTCCTGAAAAGCCGGTTTCTATAGAACTTACTAAAGCCCAGATAGAAGAGATAGCCAAAAAAGTGGTTGAATATATGTCCGATGAAGTGGTGAAACAGATTGCCTGGGAAGTGGTGCCAGAAATGGCAGAAATTTATATAAAACAAAAAATTAAAGAAATAGAAGAAGAGACAGAATAAAAATATTCTTTAAGGAAATCAAATATGAAAAATGAACTTACACCAAGTTTTCAAGCGGGGAGTTTTGAAAATTCTCTCTATAAATTCTGGCTTGAAAAGGGTTTCTTTACCCCTGAAATAGGATCCCCAAAGCCAAACTTTTCCATTGTAATTCCTCCTCCCAATGTTACAGGAAAACTCCATATGGGGCATGCCCTTGTAAATACCCTTCAAGATGTAATTGTAAGATTTAAAAGGATGAAGGGCTTCAATGTCCTATGGCTTCCAGGCACAGACCATGCAGGAATTGCCACACAGATGGTGGTGGAAAGAGAACTGGCAAAGGAAGGAAAAAGCAGATATGACCTGGGGAGGGAAGAATTTTTAAAAATAATGTGGGCTTGGAAGGAAAAATACAAAGACAATATAAAAAACCAGCTCCAGCTTCTGGGTTGTTCCTGTGACTGGACCAGGGAAAGGTTTACCCTTGATGAAGGACTTTCAAAAGCAGTAAGGTTTGCCTTTGTGAAACTCTATAAAGAAAATTTAATTTACAGGGACAATTATATTGTAAACTGGTGTCCAAGATGCAGGACAGCCCTTTCGGACTTGGAAGTAGTCCACAAGGAAGTAAAGGGAAAACTTTACCATATCCTCTATCCCTTTAAAGACAGAGAAGGGGGACTTGTGGTTGCCACCACCAGGCCTGAGACAATGCTGGGGGATTCAGCTGTGGCAGTTAACCCTCAAGATGAAAGGTATAAAAATTTAATTGGTCAAAAGGTAATTTTGCCCCTTTTGAAAAGGGAATTGCCTGTTATAGGAGACGAACAAGTGGATCTGGAGTTTGGAACCGGTGCCTTAAAAGTCACCCCTGCCCATGACCCTGTGGATTTTTTAATTGGAAAAAAGCACAACCTACCTTATTATTTAATATTTAATGAAAAGGCAGTAATTACTAAAGAAGGTGGTCCCTATGAAGGAATGGATAGATTTGAAGGAAGGAGAAAGGTTCTGGAAGACCTAAAAAAAGAAGGGCTTCTTATAAAAATTGAAGACCATTTACATAAGGTTGGACACTGTCAGAGATGTGAAACAATGATTGAGCCCTATTTTTCAAAACAATGGTTTTTAAAGATGGATGATATGGCAAGGGAAGCCATCAGGGTTGTGGAAGAGGGAGAACTTAAAATAATCCCTTCTTTCTGGGAAAAGACCTACAGGGAATGGCTTGAAAATATACACGACTGGTGCATTTCAAGGCAACTTTGGTGGGGACACAGAATCCCTGCCTTTTACTGCTCCTGTGGAAATATAATTGTGGAAATGGAAGACCCGAAAACCTGTCCGAAATGTGGCTCTTCAGATATAAAACAAGATGAAGATGTCCTGGATACCTGGTTTTCCTCTGCCCTCTGGCCCTTTTCCACTATGGGCTGGCCTTCAGAAACAGAAGATTTGAAAAATTTTTATCCTACTTCAGTTTTAATAACTGGCTTTGATATTTTATTTTTTTGGGTAGCCAGGATGGTTATGATGGGTTTAAAGTTTACAGGAAAGATTCCCTTTTATGAGGTATATTTAAATGGTTTGGTAAGGGATGCCGAAGGTGAAAAGATGTCCAAAACAAGGGGAAATGTAATTGAGCCAGAAGAGGTCTGCCATCTCTATGGTCCTGATGCAGTGAGGTTTACCTTAACTATCCTTACAAGCTATGGAAGGGACATTCCCCTTTCCCATGAAAGGATGGAAGGTTATAAAAACTTTATGAATAAAATCTGGAATGCTTCCAGGTTTGTCCTTTCAAATATAGAAAAGCCCCTTCCCTTAAAATATTCAGAGGAAATCCCACACCTTTATATTTTAAGCAGACTCCAGAAGACCATCAGGACTGTTACAGAAAGTTTTGACCTTTACCGTTTTGATATCCTTGCCAATGAAATCTACCATTTTGTATGGCATGAATTTTGCGACTGGTACATAGAGATTTCAAAATTTTATTTAAAAGGGAATAAAAAAGAGGAGGCAAAATCAGTCCTTTTCTTTCTCCTTCAAAATATTTTAAAACTGCTCCATCCCATTATTCCTTTTATAACAGAAGAGATCTGGAAGAAAATGGAAATTTCCCAGTCCCTTTGCATAGAAAATTACCCAGAATTTGAGGAAAGATTTTTAAATGAAGAGGCAGAAAATTCCTTTGAAAAATTTAAAAATTTAATTTCAAAGATTAGGGCTTTTAGAAAGACACTTTCTCTGGAAAAGAGTTCTAAATTAAATCTTTATATAAAGGGTCCTGAAATCTTAAAATTAAAGGACTTAATTGAATTTATGGAAAATGTAGAAATAAGCCCTATGGAGGAAGGGGAATTTCCAGAAGGAATAAGGGACAAATTTGGGGACTGGGAATGGGTTTTAAAAGTCCAGAAGGAATTTTTAACCCCTGCCCTTCAGGAAAGGCTCAAAAAGGAAGTCCAGAAATTAAAAGGGGAAAAGGAAAGAGTTGAAATAAAACTAAAGGATGAAAACTTTATAAAGAAGGCAAGGGAAGAAGTTATAAAAAACCAGAAGGAGCGTCTAAAAGAAGTGGAAGAAAAGCTTTCCTTTTTTGAAGAAAATTTAAAAAGTTTTTTAAATGGATGAGAAATTATCCTTGATCTGCATCTTCAAAGAACTGGATTCCACAAATGAATTCCTTGAAAATTTTATTCTTGCCAAAAGGGATTACCCCATAAAGCCAGTATTATTATTTGCCAGGGAACAGAGGAAGGGAAAGGGGAGGGGAGGGAAAAGTTTTTATTCTCCAAAAGGGGGGATTTATTTTTCAATTCTTCTTCCAGATTTTCTGCCTGAAACCACTCTTCCCTTAAAGGTGGGTTTGTTTTTTGCAAAAAAATTAAAGAGTAAATTTAAGATTCCAGTTAAAGTGAAATGGCCCAATGATTTGATTATTGATGGTAAAAAATTTGGGGGTATTTTAATTGAAGGAAAGGGTAGTTTTGGCATTGTAGGCGTGGGGATAAACCTGGAGAGGGATCCTTCCAGATTTATAAAGGAAAAAGAGATTACCTTTCTGAATAAATATTTAAAAAAGTCCCTTAAAGTTCCAGAATTTTATGGGCTTATAGAAAACTGGGTAGGGAAGGGTTTTTTCAGATTTATAAAAAAATCCTTTAATTTAAAGGATTGGGAAAGGTATTCCTATTTTAAAAAAGGGGATTTATTGACTTGGGAAGAAGGGGGGAAAAAAAGGGAAGGTATTTATCAGGGCTTGACTGAAGA